>JANQRN010000264.1 GCA_028284545.1 Rhodothermales bacterium
GTCGTCATTAAACGTCTCTACGGTACCAATTTCAGTCGCTAACAGTGAGAGCCCGTGCATTCGAGCCAAATTGATCTCGTGCTCGACAAACGGAGTGTCACGTGCGCGCGCCTCGAGGACCTGATTCCTCCGCCCCCATTTCACCGTGACGAACCGGCGCGGAATGCCACGCTCCTCGTACAGGTCCACGAGTTCGCCGGTCACTCGTCTCCTGATGCGGTCAATCTCAGGCCAGTTTCTCGCGCCGGAATTTGTCGCCTCGCGGAGACTGTCGAGCGCGTGCAGCTCGAGCAGCCCACCAGTTCGCGAGTCGAGAACGCGAAGCGTGAAGTTGTCGTCTCTACTCTGACGAAGCGAGAATAGCGACAGCAGGTCCTGGAATTGGCGGACGATGTCCAGCGTCCGCATGTCACTTACCGCGCTCCGAGTCGACAAAAAGCGTCGGTAGATATTATCCGGGTGGATGGCGAGATCGCGCGGGATGATGACGTCTGCGGCTTCCGCTTCGCTCGGAACGACGTCGTCCGTCGTGCTTTCCTCTGCGGCTTGCGGAAGCGCGCCCAACCACGGAATGTCAGTGAGCTGAACCGCACCACTGACCAATACGATGCCCAGCAGGAGGCTCGATAGCAGGAGGCCGCGCCGCAGCACGCGGCGCCTTCTCTGACCGGTCGGTATGAGTCGGTTGTTTGCCATGATCGTACGACCAAACCCGGATGCGCAGGTCATTGCCCCGAACGGTCGGTGCAGACTCAGCTGCAGTGACACAACGGGTCGAGAAAGGCGGTGCGGATTCAGTTGTGGCCCCGGACGTAGTTCGAGCTCCGTCGGCGCAGAGTTGAGGGCAGGTGCCCACACGCCAGCGAAGTTCGATCCGGCACGGTCCCGCCTGAGTATCGGCGGTGGACCTCTATTGTAATAAACGCTCGATTAATCCGCTTTATCTTTTTTTCGCGCGCTCTCAACAAGAGCTTCAAAAAGCGGCCTCATCGTGGCGCCCATACGTTCAGGATGGAATTGTACCCCAAGCACTTGGTCCTTCAGCGGCCCGATTCCCTCAACGCCCTCAACACAGCCGTCTGTGGCGTGCATCGTGGCACGCAGGTCTTCTCCGATCTCGTGCACGGCCTGTATGTGTCTGGAATTAACGGACATGGGCTTTGTGCCCAGTAGTCGGCCAAGGCGAGAGTCTGGGGACGCCTGTACTTGATGGTCCTCGCCGCCGCGCTTTTCTGAATGGACGCCGCCGCCATTCCACTGTGCCTGGAAGTCGGCAAAGATGGACCCACCGCGAACTGCATTCAGTAGTTGCATACCGTAGCAAATACCCAGCACGGGCCGCCTGGATCGCAGAAAAGCCTCCAGGATTGCCGAGTCGCTCTCGAGACGAACGGGGTCAGTTTCAGAGATGTCGTCGGGAAGCGTGCCGACCAGGCGGTGCGTAATCGCAGGCCCGCCTGTGATTACCAGACCGTCGAGCATCTCGACAGAAGCGCGCCGCGCGTCATCGGTTGCGCACATCGGCACGATCACTGGCAGTCCGCCTGCCTCTTCGATCGCAAGAAT
>JANQRN010000297.1 GCA_028284545.1 Rhodothermales bacterium
CAGACCAGGAACGCCGCCCCGAAACAGGCCGAGAACGTTGCCTGGGGCTCCGTTACTCCCATCTCAGTGCCTGCGACCTTTGCGGTGTAGCCGCTGATGAAGTGAAACATCGCCTCTTCAGGCGTCAGCTTGCTCACCGGCGGGAGCACCCCGAAAGCGTCCGCGGTCAGGAAGATGATGTTCTTTGGGTGTCCCGCAACAGAGGGGACCTTCGCGTTCGGAATGTACTCGATCGGGTACGACGCACGCGTGTTCTGCGTGATCGAGGAGTTGTCATAGTCGACGGCCCGGGTGAACGGATCGTAGACTACATTCTCCAGCACCGTGCCGAATCTGATGGCCCGATAGATCTCCGGCTCCTTCTCTTCAGTGAGGTGTATTGCCTTAGCGTAACAACCGCCCTCAATGTTGAAGATGCCGTTCTGCGACCAGCAGTGCTCGTCGTCGCCGATCAGCTTTCGCGACGCGTCGGCCGAGAGCGTCGTCTTGCCGGTACCCGAGAGTCCGAAGAATAGAGAAACATCATCGGGGCTGTCGCCCTCATTTGCAGAGCAGTGCATTGAAAGCACGCCGCGCTTTGGCATGATGTAGTTCATCACCGTGAAGATGCCCTTCTTCATCTCGCCGGCGTACTCGGTACCGAGAATCACGAACTCCTGGTGCTCAATGCTCAGGTCGACAGACGTTTCAGACGTCATGTTCGACGTGTACCGGTTCGCCGGAAAACGTCCGGCGTTAAACACGACGTAGTCTGGGTCGCCGTAGTCTGCCAGCTCTTCTTCCGTTGGGCGGATCAGCATGTTGTACATGAAGAGCGCGTGGTACGGACGCGAGCAAATGATCCTGGCTTTGATCCGGTGCGCAGGGTCCCAGCCGGCAAAGCCGTCCACGACGTAGAGCCGCTCGCACGTATTCAGATAGTCGATGCCCCGTTCGCGGTTGATATAGAACGTGTGCTCATCGAGCCGGACGTTGATTTCGCCCCACCAGATGTCGTCGGTGCTGTCTGGGTGGTCAACGATGCGTTTGTCTTTCGGGCTCCGGCCTGTCTTTTCGCCAGACATGGTGACGAGTGCCCCTGAGTCCACAACCGCGGAACCGGGATCGTGGTGAATCGCCTCCTCGTAAAGGAATGCGGGCTTGGCGTTACGGATGACGTTCTTGACTCTGATGCCGTACTGCTGCAGGTCCATGCTTCGACGGGTCTTCGGATGGTTATCGCGCGCGGTGGTTAAAGCGCCTAACTTACGAACTAGGACGTCGTCGTTCCTTAGGAGAAGAGAGACTGAATGTCGAAAAAATCACAGGATTCTGGACGAGTTGTGTGCGGCCGCTTTCCGGTCGCCGCGCTGCTCGAAACGGACGCGGCGAGCGTTGACAAGGTCTTCGTACAGCGCGGCGCCGGCGGAGATGGCCTCAGAGAAATCGTCCGGCGCGCATCAGACGGCGGCGTGCCGGTGCAACGCGTACCCATCGAACGTTTGAATGCGCTCAGCGGGGGTGTGCGACACCAGGGCGTGGCCGCGACGACCACTGCCGTTCGGTATGCTTCACCCGAGGATCTTGTTGGGCTCCTCGGGCAAAGGCCCCAGGACGAGAGTACCCGTATCGTCTATCTCGACCGCATCACCGACCCGCGCAACATGGGTGCGATTCTTCGAAGTGCAGCAGCATTTGGGGCCGCCGCAGCGATCATCCCGGCTTCAGAGGCGGCACCGCTCAACGCCGCCGCGATCAAGGCGAGCGCGGGAGCTGCCTTTTCCATTCCCCTCGTTCGTGTGGCGACCCCCGGGCCGTTTCTCGACGGAATGCGGGAACGCGGGTTCTGGATCGTCGGAGCGGATGGGTCAAGCGAAACGACACCCGCCGAAATAGACTGGCGCCGTAAAACGATCATCGCAATGGGTAGCGAGGGGGGCGGGCTGTCGACGGCCGTCCGTTCCGTTTGCGACACCCTGGTCGCTATTCCGATGGTCCCCGGTATCGAGTCCCTGAACGTATCCGCCGCAGCGGCAATACTGCTCTCGAGCGCGTTTAGCGCTTGCCGTTGAGTTTATAGACGATCTTTCTGATCGTGTCGAACTGCAGGTAAGGATACTCTTCGCGTAGATTCTCGATCGCGTCGTACGCGGGTACGCTGTTCTCCCGGTAGTGGCGGAATTTCTGCCGGATCTGATAGTCCCGAACGCCCTTTTCGGAAAGAAGGCGGTGCTCCTCCAGAACGACGTAGACCTCGTCTGGAATCAATCCGTCCAGCGGATTGGTCAAACCGTTTGCCGACGGGCTGGTGTTGTTCGATAGTACCTGCATTGCTCCTCCCAACTGGTGCAGGCCCGTAGTGGGCCGCTTTCTCTCCTATATTCGGCTGAAAAGTAGGAGAAGCCTATCAGCGGAACAGTCGTATTCCACCGAACGGTTTCAATCGGGACGTGAGCGGTTGGATCGGGCAAACGAACGGTTGACGCCGCTACTCAAAAAGTCCTAATTCGCGCGAATCCTCGCAGTAGGCCGCAAATGAGGACTTTGCGTTGTCATCCAGGCGGAAGCGCGGGTGCCCAAACAGGTTGCGACGGACAAAGCGATGCCAGCCGTATGAAACGGCGTCGGGCACGGTGTTGCGGATGCGACGGATGAAGTGCTCCTCCGTCCACAGGTTCGCGCCGTGAAAGCATCGGATGTACAGGTATGCGTAGTCCACGGGAAGCAAGGCATACTTGCGATCGCGCCACGAATTGAGGTAGTACGTGTCGCTCGTGCGGCGCAAATCGGGGTAGCGGATGTCAGCTTCCCGTCGATGCATGATCGTAGGCGGCACGCCGTTCTGGAGGATCCCTATGTACGGGTGTTCGAAGAACGGCCCGGAGTCGAGGTGCATGAGCGTCGCCGCGATACTGCATGCCTCAAACCCGGAGTCGAGAAACGCTGCCTGTTTGGAGATGCGCTCGGGGTGATACCAGTCGTCATCGTCCCACTGGGGAATGATGTATTCGCCGGTGGCGGCATCCAACGCGATGTTTCGGAGGCCTCCGATGTAGACGTCATCTCCTGGCGCGACACGCAGGTAGACCAACTCGCTGGCCGGGACCTCGACCAGGATGTCCTCCAAGTCTACCGTTCCGTTGTCCAGGACAACGAGCTCCCTGTTCGCATAGGTCTGCCGCAGATAGCACCTGATCGAGCGGCGGCACATGGCCTTGCGATCAGATGTCACAAGCAGGCAGCTGACCTTCGGAGAAGTGTCTGCTTTGTTAGGTACGGTGCCGGTCATCGAGCCGGAAAAAATCGCGCCTGTTTAGGAGGCAGCCGAACGGCCTAGTGCGCCGGACGTTCCCCGCCATCTGACGCGGCGGCAGCGCCCCCACCTGACGCCAAGGCGCCGCGGAGGCTCAAGCCAAGCAGCGCCAACGAAAGGGCGCCCACGATGATGTACGCCACGAACTGGATTCCGTGCGTTAGAACCGCGTAGGAGGCCGCTGATGCGGGATGCACGCCGAACAGCACAACTAGCGTCTCGATAGTAATGAGGTGGTATGACCCAATACCCCCGGGCAACGGAACAACGACACCCAATGCGCCGATGTTCATTATGGACCAGGCGTCCATCGATCCCACGCCGTAGACCGCAGTTATTCTGAGCATCCGCAGCGGTATCCAGGCCATTGTCCAGTAGCATGCCCAGATGAGGATCGTCTGCACCGCCAACAGCCAACGGCGCGGGGTCTTCGAAATTGCAGCGAAACCGTCGAGGAAGGACCGGGCCAGGCGGGAGACAAAGCTGCCCCTGTCCCTGCGCGCGAGGCGCAGGAGGAGCAGGAAGATGAGAATCGCTGCGAAGAGCAGCGCTAGTGCGCTGAGAACAAAGGCGGTCGGCGAGTCAATCGCCCCCAGGACCGCGTCAGCGATCTGAAGCAGTTGTGTCCGCAGAATCCACGCGACCGACATGAGGGCCAAGAGCAGCGTTACCATATCCAGTACGCGTTCTGCGGCGACGGTGCCGACAAGGGCCGCGAACGGCAGGCCGGTGCGACGCGAGACCGCTCCGGCTCGCGCAACCTCTCCGAGCCTCGGTACAACGTAGTTGATCATGTAACCGACCATCAAGGCACCGAAAGACTCACCGAGCGTGGGCGGGCGCCCTGGAACGCGATGCGTCATGCCCGCAATGATGCCATTCCATCGCCAGGCGCGGATCAGGTGGCTTGCGAGAGCGACGACGACGAGCGGGATGACCCAGCCGTACGCTGCGTCTGACATCGCTGATCGCAGCTCCTCAGCATCGACGGATCGCAGGGCAACAAGGAAGAGCAGCAGTGCAACCACGACGCTTCCGACCTGAAGCGCCAGGCGTTTCCTCCGTCCGCTGTCTTTGCTGCTGTTCAGTTCCAAATGGCGATCAGGATCTGAGATCTATCACCTCGACGTCCGTTGGCGGCGTGAAAGCGAACGTGGCTGCGTCCAGGTCCGGATTGAGCACGACGTCGTCGAGAACGAACTCCATTTCAGTCTCATTCACGTCCAGAATCACCAATCGATTGATTACGTCGTCGGTGTTGCGGACGGAGATTGAGATTTCTTTGTACGGCGTGCTTTCATCGCGAGCTCGAAGGTGAACAACCTTTACGCCGGCGCCATCCTCCACGCGGAGGACCTCGTATGTGGAGTCGTAGTCGAACAGGAATTCGCGCACCGGAAACATCTCCTCTTCGACGTAATCGTTTATGAGGACCTCGCCTGCGTTAGAGTCATATAGCCAGGTCACCTGGCCATCGGTGACGAATGTCTGTACGGCGGTCTCGATCCTGATCTTCTTGCCCGACAGCACAACACGACCAGCCGACGACTCCGGCGCATCCAGAAATTCAGAACGCATGGTCTGCGTAAACGAGGCCTCAAGGCCATCTATAGCCTCATACTTGGCCCGAAGCCGGTCCACCAATTCGTCGGCCTCTGACGACTGTGCCCATGCGGAGTGCGATAGCAGGATCTGTCCATTAAAGACTACAAGACCCAGGATGAGCAGTGTGCGATTGGTTAATCCCTTCATGGCTGGCCCTTTTTATCGGTATCGAGTGACCGCTTCGTTTTCATCGAGGCGGTTAGACGCGTGACTGCAAGACCTGTGCCCCACGTGGTTGAAGTGCCCGGGCCAGCGCCGTCTCGAGGGCCGTAACGTCGGCTGAATCGTTGTAAACGTGTGGCGCAATGCGCAGCGCACTGCCCCTGACAGAGACGGATACACCGGCCGCCCGAAGTGCCTCCTGAATCTGACGTACGTCAACCGACGACGGTGTTCGTATCCCAAAAAGGTGCGCTGCGTGCTCGTCTGCAGCCGGTGTCGAGTAGCCATGCGAGGCCAGGCGTTCTATCACGGGTGCACTCAGACGCTGACAGTAGTCCTGGATTCGTGCCGGACCCCAGGCGAGTACCTGGTCCAATGCGGCCAGCATCATCGGCGCCAGTATGAAATTGCTGCGTTCCCCGACATCGTATCGGAGCGCCCCGGGCTGGTAGTTCTCGGCATATACCACCAGACCGCCGAACTCCTCTGAGCCCTCCCGATTGATCCAGTTCTCTTCGAGCGGTCTGC
>JANQRN010000308.1 GCA_028284545.1 Rhodothermales bacterium
TCGTTCGCGGTTTGCATCGGCGCAAGGCCTCGGCGACCTGCGCAAGTCGCACCGGCTTACTCAGGTAGTCGTCCATCCCCGCCTCGAAGCAGGCCTCCCGGTCGCACGCCTGCGCATCGGCTGTAACCGCAACGATCCGCGGACGCTTGTCTTTCTCGTACTGAGAGGTTAGCTGCCGCGTTGCCTCGAGGCCATCCATTTCCGGCATTTGCACGTCCATGAGGACGACGTCGTAGTCCACATGGCGTACAGAGACGAGTGCCTCGAGGCCGTTGGCGACGACGTCTGCGGTGTATCCGAGCCGCTCCAAAAGACGCAACGCGACCTTCTGGTTGATGAGGTTGTCCTCGGCGATGAGAATACGCAGTGGGTGTGCCTCGGCCATGGACGCGTCAAGCGGAACGCTTGTATCCGCCGCTGATCGCTCCGAGCGTACGTCGGATCCGAGGGCCGTGTGCAGCGCGTCGAAGAGTCGCGTCAGCTTCAGCGGTTTGTTCACCCGCGCCGCGACAATCTGGTCATTTTGCTTGTTCCAACGACCGACGGGAGACATCGCCACGATCGGAGTCCGTATCTGCGCTACCTCTCGGATTTCGCGGATGGTCTCGACCCCGTTCATGCCCGGTAAGTCAAAATCGATCAGAATTACATCGTAGGGCTCGCCCGACTCGAGCGACGCGACGGCGGCTTCGCCGGTGGCGACGACCTTGGGCTTCATGCGCCAATTGGCGGCCTGTGACCCAAGTACGCGCTGGACGGATGCGTTATCGTCGACTATGAGAATGGACTTGCCCGCAAGTCCCGGCTGATGCCCCAGGATGCCCTTCTGCGACGACTGAGGCGCCGCGGAGGTCGGGAAGGAGACCGTGAAGGTCGAGCCTTTCCCTTTTGCGCTCCTGACTGAAATCTTGCCTCCCATGATTTCGGTCAGCCGCTTGCTTATCGCCAGCCCAAGACCGGTTCCGCCATACTTGCGCGTGGTGCTGGAGTCTGCCTGCGAGAACGCGCGGAAAAGACGGGTCTGCTGCTCCGGTGCAATACCGATGCCGGTGTCTCTAACGCTGAGGTCGACGACCATCCCCGTTGGGGTCACCTCATCGATGTTCGCCGACACGACGACCTCGCCGTGCTTGGTAAACTTGACGGCGTTTGACACCAGGTTGACGAGGATCTGGCGCAGGCGCGTGACGTCGCCAAGTATGGCCTCGGGGACGTCGTGCGCGACGTCGCAAACGAGCTCAATTCCCTTCTCGCCGGCCTTGGCCGCGACAAGGTCAATCGCCTCCTCGATGCAACTCCGCAGCGAGAGCGCGCGGTTCTCAAGTTCGATGCGACCGGCCTCGATCTTCGAGAAGTCGAGGATGTCACTGATTATGGCGAGTAGTGATTCCCCGGAAACCCGGATGGTCTCTACGTACTCTGCCTGCTCGGCCGTGAGGTCCAGGTCGCGCAGAAGGCTCGTCATCCCGATGACGGCGTTCATCGGCGTCCGGATTTCGTGGCTCATGTTGGCCAGGAACTCACCTTTCGCCCGCGTAGCTGACTCTGCGAGGGCTTTCGCCTTCTCCAGTTCGCGTACCATCGTGCCGAGCTCACGAGTCTGCTTCTTCAGCGCTGACTCGGCACGCTTGCGCGCGGTGATGTCCTCAATCGTGCCCTCGAAGTACTTCGCCTTGCCCTCAGCGTTCAGCACCGCGTTCGCGTTCTCGCGAACAAACAAGGACATTCCATTGCGCGTCGTCCAAACCGAATCGTGTCCCCTGACCGTACGCTGTCGCGTCAGAACCGATTCGAATCGCGACCGGGCTTCCTCGTTGACAAATCCGTGCCGCTTGATGTTCTTGCCGACGACCTGGGCGACATCATTGAAGCCGAGCATTTTGACGAATGCGGTATTGCCCGCAAGAATTTGTCCGTCCGGGCTGACTCGATAGATCCCTGCGGGGACATTCTCGAACAACGCCCGGTACCGTTGCTCGCTTCTACGGGCAATCCTGGCGGTTTCTTCTACCTCTTCTTTTGCCTTCGCGAGTGCCTCGTTGGCGAGCCGCGCTTCATCGAGGGCGTTCACAAGTGCTTCGGTTCGCAGGTCCTGCTGACGCTTGCTCAGGCGTGTGCGAGCGGAACGTACGCGCACTGTGTGGATCGCGACCGCGTAAACAGCTGAGCCCGCCAGAACACCACCGAAATAGAGCCAGTCCGGCGACTGGGGCGCAAGTTGAACGCTGCCGACGAACCCGGCCGTCACGAGCACGATGAACGTGATCAGCCAGGGCGTCGACATAAATAGAAAGCCGGCCGATGCAACGGCCAGCGCGAGATTCGTTACGAGACGTGGCTGGGGGTCAACGTACAGGTACGCATTCGCATTCATCACGACGATGATGCCGACGATTCCCATCATCGTATGCGCGAAGCGGCTCAGGCTCTCGATTCGAAAACATGCGTACCGAATGGAGAGGCACACAAACGCGGACGTTCCCGCGAGAAGGGCGAGCGGCATCCCTGCCGACGTCTTGAGGCCTAGCCCGTAGACGGCTGCCAGGATCAGGAAGAGGATGCCAAGACCCGACGCGGTCGGCTTGAGGTTCTCGAACGCCTCATCCCGAAGAGACGCCGTGATGTCCTCAGTCGTGGCACCGCCGTGGAGAAGCGAGGTGCGTTCGTCGTCCCATTCCTGAATCGAACTCAATGCAAGGCTACCGGGTTGGGGATTATATACCGCGTCAGTTATCGGCCTGTCCAGTAGACCGCTAAAGCACGACGTGGCGTACTTTGGGTTGGAATCACCAGCCCGAAACGCCATAGATGAAGCCGTCAGTACCCGGCATCGCGCCGTTCCTTTTGTGCGCCCTCATCCTGTCTGCATGCTCCAGTTCAGCGATCGATGATCAAGCGCTGCTGAAGCGGGTCCAGATACTTGCATCCGACGAATACGAGGGGCGACGAGTCGGAACGGAAGGAGGAATCAGGGCGCGCGACTACGTCTCGGGCGAGTTCACCAGGCTGGGGCTGGACTCGGTTGGAGGCGACGGGCTCCTGCATCCGTTTGTCATCGCGAGTAGTGAAGGCGATAGCCTGCAAGGGTACAACGTGCTGGGCCTGGTAGAGGGCTCGGCTCATCCCGATCGCTATATCGTGCTGTCGGCACACTATGACCATCTCGGTGTACGTGCCGGCGAGATCTTCAACGGAGCTGACGACAATGCGTCAGGTACCTCGGCGATTATCGCGATCGCCGAGATCCTGAAGCGCCGCCGCCCCCGCCATTCGGTTATCGTGTCGGCTCTAGATGCGGAGGAGGGAGGACTTCGCGGCGCGCGGGCTTTTGTTCAGGATCCGCCCGTCCCTCTCGAGCAGATCGTGCTGAATATCAACCTGGACATGGTGAGCAGAAGCTCGGCGCGCGAGCTTTACGCTGCGGGGACGTACCACTACCCATCGCTCCGCGAGATCATCGAACCCCTCGCCGGTCGCGACGACGTCAAGTTACTTTTCGGCCATGATCGCCCCGAGATGGGATCCGACGATTGGACAAGTGCTTCGGATCACGGACCGTTCCATGCCGTCGGAATACCGTTTGTGTACTTCGGAGTCGAGGATCACGCGGGCTACCATAATCCGAGCGACGACTACGCTGACATCACACACGATTTCTACGTTGATGCCACCGAACTCATCCTCGAAGCCGTACGTCTCCTCGACCGATCGGTCGAAGGTCGGGTCGCCAAACGGACGGAACCGTAACAAACGGGCCCGGATATAACTGCCGAACGCAATCCAATCGGCCTTCCATTATCGGACTAAGCACATAGCGGACGAGGCGGTCTCCGGGGGTGTCAGATGAATGGACACGTCCTGGTGCTCAACCGCGACTACAGCGCCCTGTCGATTTGCAGCGTGCAACGGGCAATCGTGCTCGTCCATCTGCAGAAAGCCGAGATGGTTGAGGCACAACCGGGGCGGTTTGTCAGGTCTACGTCGGTCAGGCACCCGTGGCCGAGCATAGTGCGGCTCAACCTGTACGTTCGAGTGCCTTACAGAAGGACCCTGCTCTCTCGCAAGAACGTACTTCGTCGTGATCAACTACGATGTCAGTATTGTGCTTCTCGTGACCGCCTGACCATAGATCATGTGTTGCCGAAATCGCGAGGCGGCAAGGACACCTGGGAAAACCTCGTGGCCGCTTGCGTGCCGTGCAACAATCGAAAGGGCAATCGAACGCCCGATGAGGCGGGAATGACGTTGGCGCGTAAACCGTTTCGGCCGAGTTACGTTATGTTTATCCGAGATTTCGTCGGGCAAATGGAAGAAACCTGGAAGCCCTATCTCTTTCTTTCCTGAGATCATTCTGATGAGTCAGTCCCCATGTCACAAACGAATGCCCGAAGCTCGACGCTGATCGCTCGACTGCTGTGGGCCGTTCCTATCTCGCTGCTGCTGCTAGCGGTTCACCAACTCAAGGTTGGGTTTGATCTCCGAAACACGCTAGTGGAGGGTGAGCTGCTCTCAGCCGAGGTGACGGGTTATGATCGTGTTGATCGGAAGGACATAACGCACGGCCACGTCAGTCTCGCGATACCCATGAAGGATGGCTCGATGCTCGAGAAGTCTGAAATGCCGCTTCCGTATTCGCTGCTACACCGGGTAGAAGGAAAGGAGCGGCTAGACGTATACGTCTTGCCTGGTTCGGCCCAGGAAGTTGTGATTCAACTGGTAGCCAATGCGCAGTGGAAAATGGCCGTCATCCAGTCTTCCATGGCCCTCGTTGCTGCGCTGATCGCACTGCTTGGCGTAGTCGCCTGGCAGCGCTACCTCAAATCGCATGGAGACCCCGCCTACCCGCGCGGTTCGCCCGGGTACATGTCGGCTACAAATTCGGCGTAGCCGTTGAACATCTGCGTTGGCATCTGTCTAAATCGGCCCTCAGCACTCATGAATCGTTCTGAAGCCTGGGACCATCTCGGGTGGGGTACAGTTGGGTTGACGTTCGACAGGAACGAGTATTCCGTCGGGGCGAGATCATTCCAGAACGTCTTCGGCTCTTCGTTGGTGAACTCGATTCGGACAACGGCCTTCGGCCCCTTGTAACCGTACTTCCAGGGCAAGGCGAGCCGAAGCGGAGAGCCATTCTGCTTCGGCAGCGGCTCACCGTACATTCCGACCGCGACGAACGCCAGCTCATTTCTGGCTTCGTCCATCCGGAGTCCCTCGTAGTACGGCCAGGGGTACCACGTCTGCCTGCGTATTCCCGGCATCTCGTCTTTCCGGTTCACGGACACAAACCGGACATGGGTTGCTGACGAAAGCGGATTGCAAGCGTCGATTAGTTTTCGCAGCGGAAAGCCCGTCCAGGGAATTGTCGCCGACCAGGCTTCCACACAGCGGAATCGGTAGATGCGTTCCTCCAATCCGAACTTGCGGATCAGCTGCTCGATGTCGAAAGTCTGCTCCTTCTCCACAAGCCCGGCTACCTGAAGTGTCCACGGGAACGGCTTGTAGTCGCCCGTGAGGTGCCAAACCTTCTTTGACTCCCCATCGAACTCGTAGAAGTTCGTGTACGATGAAGCGGCAACCCGTTCGGTAAGTGGACGTTCGGGAACGACGTACTTCATGTTCCGCTCCGCAGGGAAACCGACCCGGGGAGCATTGTCTGGGATCGTATCCAACGGGCCATCGGGGGCCGGACCAGCTGCTACGCTTGCGGCGCGAGGATCCGCACAAGCCAGCATGGAGGCAGACGACAACGCGATGGTCCCGACACCGAGTTTGGACAGAAATGCACGCCGGTTCAAATAGAACGCCATATCCGTGACGTCCTGCTCTCGGCCTCGCCATTCGGGCGGAAGGATGATGTTTGGCATTTGCGTCTTGGTCGGTGACGTCGGATCAGGTTAGGTGACACTCGTACGCAGAGAAAGCTCCCAGTGTCCGCTTATTCGATAACATTTGTATAACGGCTCCTGGGGGCATCGTATATTACCGATACATCGTTCTGCCGAAGAGTTAGGGGTGCCGATCAGTCGGCTGAGATCATACCCTTCAAACCTGATCCGGGTAATGCCGGCGTAGGGAAACGACCAGCGCGCCTCGCGTTCCTGCAATTCGGCCCAGCTACTGACCACAAGGTCAGATTCTATTGCAGGTATTTCTATGGAGCTTCGGGGCCACCTTTGCCACGTTCGGCGCGTTCTTCTTTGCCTCGCTTTTGTCAGTTGCGCACTCGCTACCGTCCTGAACGATGCGACTGCGCAGGCCGTCGCCCAGCGAATAGTCTCAGGTATCGTGGTGGACGCACGCGGTGAGCCGATAGAACGCGCGGCCGTTGTGTTGAGGCCAAACCTGCACTCGGGTCGGGTCGTAGCGTCGGATGTGACCGACGACCTTGGCGAGTTCAAGATTTCGACGACCCGCAGCGGGGAGCTGCTGCTTGTTGTTTCGCACGTCGCGTACGGCACACGCCGGCTGCCCGTCCCTGCGGGAGGCCCGATCAGGATTGAACTATCTGATGAGGTGCTGCGTCACCCCGAGGTTGCTGTCATCGAGTCGCGAGGGATTGACAGAATATCTCCGATAACGACAACCAACATCGACAGAACCGCGCTCGAAAGGCTTCCGACAACGGTTGACCTGCCGGCACAACTCGCATACTCGCCCTCGGTCACGCAGTACTCCGAGAACGGAAATGGACTCGGCTACACGTACCTGCGCCTTCGGGGATTTGATCAGCGGAGGATTGCAGTTTCCATTAACGGGATTCCGCAGAACGACCCAGAAACGTTCGACGTGTTCTGGATCAACTTCTTCGACATCCAGGATTCCATTTCAGATATCCAGATCCAACGCGGCGCCAGCGGGTCGTTCTACGGCTCTACCGGAATTGGAGGCGGCATCAACATCGTTGCGATGCCCTATTCGCCCGAGCCACGGCTTGAAGCGTCCGGGGGATACGGAAGCTTTGATACACGCAGGTTCGCCGTTGACGCAAATTCAGGACTAATCAACAACCGCTTCATCGTGCGCGGCCGACTCGGTCGCGTACTCTCATCGGGCTACCGAGAGTGGTCATGGTCCGAATACTGGCGCTATTTCGTCGGTATTCGACGGGTGACCAAAAGGTCAGTGCTGACGCTGCAGTCATACGGGGGGCCCCACCGCGATGGACTCGCGTACGTGGGTATTCCGAAAGAAGCAAATGATGCTACCGTAGCGGACGGTTTTGGGAACGAGATTGATCGACGATTCAACGTTAGCCAATTCACGCGTGATGTTGAACGATTTCGTCAGCCGCACGTCGAGCTGCACCACGATTGGGCGCCGTCAGCGGACGTCGATATCTCGCAGCGGGTATTCTGGGTACGCGGGGTCGGACACTTTGACTTCGACGGCTCGTTTCGTTCAGCTGACTACCTCCGATTGCCGCCGGGAATCGTTGCCGACACTCTACGTGGGCAGCCGCTGTTCGTGGCGAGGCCAGACATCCCGGTGCTCTTTCGGGCCGCGTTGGACCAATGGCAGGCAGGCTGGCAGCCGTCGCTGCGATTCAGAAGAGGTTCGGATCTGCTGAAGCTTGGGGCTGAATTCCGAGTGCACCGATCGGTGCGATGGGGTCGCATACAGGAAAGTGCGTCACTACCCGACGACCTGACGGGTGCCGATGCTGCGCGGGCATACGACTTCAAGGGCGAGAAGGTGATCGGGTCACTATTCGCAAGTTACCTTTATAGACCATCGCAAGCTGTTGCTGTCCAAGCGGATGCATCCGTTACGAACCGTGGCTATCGTGTGTATGACGAGGCCTACTTCGGTACATCGTTTACGAAGCGATACCTGTTTGTCAATCCGCGGCTGGGCGTCACGCTCTTTCCGGAACAGCCGCTGAGCGCGTTCGCGAGTGTGGCGCTGGCCCGGCGAGAGCCGCGGCTGAAGGCACTCTACGACGGCGAGGAGGCCGGCTCAGGGATGTTGCCGCAGTTTCGCCGTAGCGCCGGGGGTGGCTTCGACTACGACGCGCCTTTCGTGACACCCGAGTCTGTGTTGAACGTCGAGGTTGGCGCCCGCGCCCGCCTATCGCGATGGGAGTCCGCACTCACCGCGTACGTGATGTCGTTCTCTGACGAGATTGTACCCAGCGGCGGCCTTGACCAATTCGGTATACCCCGAACAGGCAACGCGGCGGAGACTCGGCACGTGGGCGTCGAAGCAGAGGGTCGCGTGCGCATTCTGCCTGGTGTTTCGCTGTGGGCAAACGGGACACTCAGCAGCAATACATTCCTTTCGTTTGTCGAGTACGGTGTCGCCGGCGACGAAGGAAGTGGCGTCAGTCGAGACGGCAACGCGATTGCTGGTTTTCCCTCTGCCCTGGCCAATGTTGGAACTCGTGTTACGACCCGGGCCTTGTCGCTGGATCTGTCCGTCAGGGTCCGCGGGAAGCAGTACGTAGATAACAGCAACGGCAGAAGCCCTGACGGCGTCGAGGACGACAACCTAATCGTCGATCCTTTCTTCGTCGCAGACGCCTCTGTGCGGTATCGTTTCAGGGCGGGTCGTGTGGGATCTGTTACCGCCTCCCTTGACCTCTTTAACGTCACAAACCAGAAGGTGCTGCTGTCCGGGAATTCCGGTTTCGGGACGCCACAGTTCTTTCCGGGCGCCACCCGAAACGTATTCTTCGCGCTGTCCTATCAGCTCGACTAAAGGATGCCGGGTCTAGTACGGGTATTCGTCGGCTAGTAGTTCGGGATCTGCCCCAAGCTGGTATCGCGTCCAGAGTTTGACGTTGGCCCATTGCTGGCGCCAGGCTCCCTTCGAGTCGTAGCGCCTCGGGGAGGTTAGGACTTGTGAATTGAGATAGGCAAACGGGCCCGAGGCCGTCAGTCGGCGAACGATTTCGAGGTCTTCGAAAACACGTACGGATGGGAATCCTCCGATCGCTTCGAAGCGCTCACGCAGGACGAACAGCGCTCGGTCGCCAAAGCACAGGGCTGGCGAGCGGATTCGAGTCGCAGCAGCCGAGAGTTGTAGCAGGAGGGGGGCCGACGGGCCAAAAGTCAGTCGAAAAGCACCCGCCGGGTAGCTCTGCTCAAGTGCGTCATTTGTCGCTTGCAGCCATTCACGTGGCAACCGCGAGTCAGCATGAAGGAACACGAGCACTGATCCCCGTGCAACTGCGGCACCGGCGTTCATCTGATTTGACCTTCCAGCGTCTGCCTTGATGACCCGGTCAGCCGTCGCGGCGGCGCGTAATGTGTTGTCAGTCGAACCGCCGTCAGCAACGACTATTTCGACCTGGGCACCAGTCGTTATCCCGCTGCGCACAGAGCGGATAGCGTCCGCAACAAACTCCTGTTCGTTCAGCGTCGGGATGACGACGGAGACGACCATGGCGCGCGCCGTGCTACCAGTACATCTGCTTCATGCAGAAAACAGATCCGCCGGACTTGATGAACTCTGCCGTATCTACTTCGATCGGTAGAAACCCGAATTCCGTGAGCACATCAACGGTTTCGTCGCAGTTCTCGGGTATGATGACGTGCCGCTCGTCAGGGCAATGCGCGTTGGTGGCAAAGTGCTTGCGCGCCTCCACTTCGGGTACTTCGATGACGTCATCGAACATCTCGTAGATCAAGTCCAGTCCGTCGTCATCAAACGCATCGGGATAGATCATGCAGGTCTCCTCGTCAAGGGGACACAGGCAGGTATCGAGATGGTAGAAGTCCGGGTCATTCAGGTCGAGTAGTACTACCGGCGCTTTGAGTTTGTCTGAGATGAACTCGTAGGCGCGGACGTCCGATCTGAATCCGTAGCCACCGTAGAGAAGCCGGCGTCGCGGGTGCCACAGCGCATCACCAGATCCCTCAAAATCGTTCACGCGTGACGGCAGGCTGAGATTCTCGTACCCCAGGCCCGTGAAGAACCTGACGTAATGTGGTACCTCGTCGCGTCTTTCGGGTGCGTGCATTTTTGACGCAATGATTCCCCTGTCGCCACTCGGTGTCAGGTAGGGGAGGGTCTGGTTGGCACAGAAAACCATGTCGGGCAGACCAGGCGCCCCCTCTACCACGCTGACGTCAAACCCGATTGCCTGATAGACGGCGCGGAGGGCGTCCCATTGCTCGGCCGCGGCTTCGTGATCAATCGATCCGATGTTGCCCTGCATGTGCGGGTTAATGACATACGAGACGTCAAAGTGGCCGGGCGTGGTCATCAGGACCGCCGAAGGCGGCGGCATCGATTCGAGATCCTCGATGTCAAACTCGAGGTCGTCGACTGTTTGGATTGTCATTGTCGTTGACTTGTGTAGGCAAAAGTTACTTCGCCCAAAGCCAGCGTCCAATCAACAACCGGGGCGCCTAGATGTCGTCGGCGATTCGGCGAAGGACGTCGTTGTCCATGGAGAATCCAACCTCGACCGCAGATCCCCTCGCGCGCACATCTACGCGGTCGAGCATCTTCAGCATGTCGGGTTCGTCCTTGGCCACAGTCGTCGCTTTCAGTGCGGCGACGGCACCCTTGATCATCGCCTCCAGGTCGTCGGCCGTGACGCCCGCAACCGGTTGGAGATAGGAGGATCCGCGGATGCCGTCAGACCTGACTTCTACACCGATGGCGATGTCGCGAAGGGCGGCCGAGAAATCCTCATCACCGAAGGCATCGCCTGAACCGACGAGCGACGAAGCCGCCATCCAACTCGAATTGTGGGCTACGTTCCGAATGAGCGGCATCAGCATCTCGTTGGTTTCGAGACCGTTGCCTCCGTCGAGCATACGGTCGATAGCAGATTCCAGACCGTCTTGCGATCCGGCTCCGACGACCATGGCACCGCCTGCCAGGGCAAACGCCATTTCGTGCTCGCCATCAGTCGCGGTGAAGACAAGCACATCCCGGTAACGAGATTCAACCAGTTCGCTTGGCGAGTTGTCGCGAATGAACTCAGCAATGCGGTCGGTCTCGTAGTCCGCGTAAGCAACCATGGTAACGGATTCGGGTCGGTCCTTGCTTCCGACCGCCAGGTATACGCGATCCAGGTCTTTTTCCGGATCAAATCCGGTAACCCGAACAAACTCTGTGACGCGGGCTTCGGCCTCGTCGTCAATTCGATCAATCGAGAACGGTCCGTTGGAGAAGGGCGAGGTCATTTCGTTCGCGGCCATCTCCTTGAAGTCCATCATTGCGACAAACCTCGCATCCGCGGGGAGTACGGAAGTCGCCTGTGACGCCTCCGTGGACAGTTCACGTGGTTGAAGGGGGGCGGCTGATTCGCAGCCGACAAGAGCAGCAGCAAAAGCGAGTCCCAGGGTCAACGAGGCGGCGCGACGTAGTCGGCCAGTCGAGGTGTCGAGCATGTCAGAAGGGGATGGTTCAGAAATCGCGCCGCACAAGGCTGATGGCGGCGAGTACGTACATGCAAGCGCCGAATATCAGCGACGAGATGTACGGATACCAACGGGTTACGGCGTCGATTCCGGCAAGTTTCGCGACAGGCTCGGTGACCTCGGCGAAGTTAGGCAGTATGTGGTAGAGCCCGACAAAAACGGACCGCCAGGGCGGATTGATCTGCGCTCGCAGCTGCTCATGGCCCAGGAAGACCAGGGACGCGACGATCAAGCCATAGGTGACGATCAAGCACAGAGCGGAGCTTCCGGTACGAACGGCCAGCAAGACCATCACGCCATACATCACGAGAAGCATCGACACGACGATCGGTATCGACAATAGGAACCGGAAGTTCCAGTAGCCGGTCTTGAGCGACATCACGAGAAAGATGAGCCCAAACAGGTACGACGCGAGAAGAAGGCCAACGGCGGCGACGCCGAGTACATGGCCCGAGAGTATGGAGAGCCGCGTCATCGGTTTGGAGAAGAGCACATCAGCGTGCCCGCGGTCAAGTACTGACGGTAACAGCGCCGCGACGGCGAAGAGTCCGAGCAGCGTCGCAACCCAGTACCCGACGCCGGCAACGGCCGCCTGTATCGTAACCACGAACGTCTCGAGCGACAGCGCTTCGGTTACGGAATTGCCTGCTTCGTCTTGTCTTGTTTCGGTTGGTGCGCCGGTGTCCTGGCCGAAGAGTCGAACGCCGGTGAGGGATCCCTCCACGATGTCGAGGTTCAGGGCAAACGCCATCAGCATCCAGAGAATGGTGCAAACAACGAACAGCCCCAGCGTGATCTTCTTCGCCCAGACCTCCCGAAAGGTCAACCAGACCATACCCAATACGCGGCTCATGGCGTGCTCTCCCTCCCGACAACCTGAATGAAGTAGTCTTCCAGCGACTGCCGATCCCGCTCAACGGCCGAAATCATCACGTTATTCGCTCGAAGAATGTCGATCAATGTATTGAGTCGATCCAGCTCCAACTCGGCAGCAGTGTATGTCCGCTGGTCGTCGGTCTCCTCAGCCGCGTCTTCGACGAGGCGCCAGTCCGACACTATGCTTGCCGGAATCCGTCCGCACCGTAGCCGATAATTAGACGCTTCAGATGTCAGGCCGCTTACAGTGCCCTCCTTGGCAAGGCGACCGTGATTCATGATGGCGACGCGGGTGCAGACTTGCTCGATCTCCGAAAGCAGGTGGGAGTTGATGAAGACCGTCTTTCCGAGCCCGTTGAGGTGCAGCAGAATGTCACGGATGTCCTTTCGGCCGACGGGATCGACTCCGTCGGTGGGCTCGTCCAGGAAAATGACGTCGGGGTCAGAAATCATCGCCTGGGCGATGCCGACGCGTTGCATCATTCCCTTCGAATACTGTTTTATTCGGGTGTCCCGCCATCGGCCCATGGACACCAGGTCTAGTAACTCGGGCACTCGCCGTTGTCGGTCACGATGTGACACGCCCGCCAGCTGGCCATATAGCTGCAGCATTTCACCACCCGTGAGGAACCCGGGAAAGCGATGATTCTCGGGCAGATAGCCGACACGTTCGCGAGCGCGTGCATCTGAGACGCTGTGGCCAAGCAGTGTGGCCGTGCCGCCGCTGGGCTTGACGAGTCCCAACAGAATTTTGACGAGCGTAGTCTTGCCGGCGCCGTTCGGACCGAGGAGTCCGAATATCTCGCCCGGTGCCACATGTAGGTCGAGGCTTTCCAGCGCACGAACTCCCTCCTTGCGAAAACCACGGTTGTAGACCTTGGTAAGCTGGGAGACTTGAAATGCGGCCTGTGGCGCGTGACTCACGGCGGATCAGGAGGCGAGCGCCGCGATGCCGGGCAGCGTAATCCCCTCGAGATATTCAAGCATCGCGCCACCGCCGGTCGAGACGTGACTGACGTCGTCATCGAGGCCGGCCTGGCTGATTGCCGCGACAGAGTCTCCGCCACCCACGACAGAGAACGCACCTTCTTTTGTGGACCGGGCAACGGCCTCGGCGACCGCAAGTGTGCCAGCTGCGAATCGCTCCATCTCAAACACTCCCATCGGTCCGTTCCAAACAACCGTCGATGCGTTGCCAACGAGGTCGGCATAGTGCGCGCGGGTGGCCGGCCCGATGTCAAGTCCCATCATATCACCAGGGATCTGGTCGACAATGCTGGCGTCTGCATCGGGGGCAAAACGATCAGCGACGACGTGGTCCGTCGGCAATACGATCTTGGCCGCACCTGCTTCAAGTAGTTGGCTCGCCTCACCGATTTTGTCTTCTTCGACGAGGGACGTGCCCGTACCAAAGCCCTGGGCTCTAAGAAACGTGTACGCCATCGCCCCGCCGATCAGCAGGTGATCTACCCTGGGGAGGAGTGATTTGATGATCCCAATCTTGTCGGAGACCTTCGCGCCGCCGACGATGGCGACAAACGGCTTTGCGGGAGCCTCGAGAAGCCGGTCCAAAACATCGATCTCTCGCGCCATCAAGAGGCCTGCTGCCTTCTGCTTCACGAGGTGAGCGATCCCCTCAGTGGATGCGTGGGCTCTGTGGGCGGTTCCGAAAGCGTCGCTGACGAATACGGAGCCGAGGCTGGCGAACTCCGCGGCGAGTGCGGTGTCATTCGTCGTTTCCCGCGCGTCGAATCTCGTGTTCTGGAGAAGTACGACGTCGTTGTCCGCAAATAGCTTGTGCACCGCCGACGGGTCGTACGGAGGGTCGGCGACCGCTACACGCAGGTCCGTGATGGAATGCAGGTGCGCTGCGACAGGCGCCAGGCTCAATTCCGGACTGGGCTTGCCCTTGGGACGACCCAGGTGGGACATCAGAATCGGTCGGCCACCCTTACTCAGTATGTACCGAATAGTTGGAGTGGCCGCCCGAATCCGAGTATCGTCGCCAACAGATGCCGTCGCTTCAGACCGATGCAGCGGGACGTTGAAATCGACCCGAACCAGGACGTATTCGTCCTGGAGGTGCAGGTCATCAAGGGTTCGCGTCATGGGGTATCATCCGGCCGCTGATACGAGTCGACTTACGATCTCCACAGTCCGGTTGGCATAGCCCCACTCATTGTCATACCAGCCAACCACCTTTACCATGTTGCCGGCTGACATTGTCGAGAGTGAGTCGAAAACGCAGGAATGTGGATTGTGAACGATGTCGGTAGACACGATTGGGTCGACACAGAACTCCAGTATTCCCTTGAGTGGGCCTTCGGCTGCCGAACGAAACGCCGCGTTGATCTCGTCGACAGATGCGTCGCGCGAGAGCTCCACAGTGAAGTCGGTGAGCGATCCGTCAGGAATCGGCACACGGATGGCAAAGCCGTCAAGCTTGCCGTTGAGGTGAGGCAGAACGAGTCCGACGGCTCGCGCCGCGCCAGTTGTTGTGGGCACCATTGACACCGCTGCGGCGCGTGCGCGGCGCAGGTCCTTATGTGGTGCGTCCTGGATGCGCTGGTCAGAAGTGTAGGCGTGGACTGTAGTCATGAAGCCACGCTGGAGTCCAAAACTGTCGTCCAGCACTTTCGCCATAGGTGCGAGGCAGTTCGTCGTGCAGCTGGCGTTCGAGATAACCTCCTCGCTTCCGGTCAAGGTGTCATCGTTGACGCCGAGAACGATCGTGGCGTCAACGGCCCCGCTCGCCGGAGCTGAGATCACGACCTTCTTGGCGCCGCCAGCGATATGCAGGGCCGCCTTTTCTCGTGTTCTGAAGAAGCCGGTTGCCTCGACTATTACGTCGGCACCCAGCTCTCCCCACGGTAGCTTTGCCGGGTCGCGCTCACTCAGAACCTTGAAGCGGTCGCCATTCACAACCAGGTGGTCTCCGTCGATCGACACGTCACCGGGGAAGCGCCCATGAACGGAATCGTATTTAAGTAGGTGGGCCAGTGTTGCCGCATCAGTGAGGTCGTTGACGGCAACGATATCAAAGTCGTCGGATTTGCGCTCGAGGATGGATCTGAACACGAGGCGGCCAATTCTGCCGAATCCGTTGATGCCGAGTTTTATTGCCATGCTACCGGATAAATACAGGGTTTAGGGTAAGAATTGAGCTAACACAAGACCCTCAAGTATACGAAGGAAGGCAACGAATAGCCCTGAGAGCCGGGCTTCGATCCGCGTTGCGGCGGCCGCTCGAATACGATACTTTGAGAACCTTTGCGACAAGTGGCGTGTAGAACGCGGCCATTCCAATAATCCCACAGCCAGTCCACTGAAATGTCGACGTTGAAGCCGGCGCGGAAGATCTCACGCAGGGAGAAACTGCGCGAGGATACAGTAGTCACATTCTATGCCCGCGTCGTTGATCTATTCGACAACAACCGCAATGTTGTTTACGGTGCGTTTGCGGGCATTCTGGTCATTGTGGCCGCGATCCTCGGATGGGGCTATCTGCAGGATCAAAAGCAGGCAGAAGCTGCAGACGCGATGGCCCCAGCGGTCAGGAACTACGAGCTGGGCCTTTATCGTGAGGCGCTAGACGGCGTAGCGGGTTCACCCGGTCTGCTGGCCGTGGCAGACGAATACGGTCGGACGTCTGCGGGCAATCTGGCCAGGTTCTACGCTGCTGATGCTGCGTTCCGGCTAGGAGAGCTAGACCAGGCCCTGGAGTTGTTTCGTAGTTACGATCGGGAAGCAGACTACCTCGGCGCCAGCTCACTGGCTGGTGAGGCAGCGATTCTGGAGACGAGAGGAGAGCACGCCGAGGCAGGACGCCTCTACGAGCGGGCGGCGGGTTTCGTCGAGGGCAACGACCTCGCCCCGCAATATCTCATCGACGCCGGCCGTGCATTTGAGGCGGCTGGCGAATATGACGACGCCATCGAAGTCTATGAGCGCGTCGCCGAAGACTTCGCTGATGCCCAGGTCGCCCAGAACACGGACTTCCTGATCGCTCGAGCAAGGGCGAGGGCAGCCGGCACGAGCTAGCGCATGGCAAAGCCAACCATTCTTATTGTCGACGACGAAAAGAGCATTCGTCGGACGCTGCGAGAGATCCTCGAGTACGAGGGGTTTGTGGTTGACGAGGCGGAAGATGGGGAGGAGGCGCTGAAGAAGGTCAACGCTGCGCACTACGAGTTGGCCCTCGTCGATGTCAAGATGCCCAAGCGGGATGGAATGGAGGTCCTCGCTGAGATCGGGTCCTCGTTTCCGGAACTGCCGGTAATCATGATCTCCGGCCACGGAACGATCGAGACGGCGGTCGAGGCGACAAAACTCGGGGCGTTCGACTTCATCGAAAAGCCACCGGATCTGAATCGGCTGTTACTCACGCTACGGAACGCGCTCGACCGCAAGACGCTGGAGACGCAGAACCGACGGATGCGGCAGCAGATCGTTGAGCGCCACGAAGGAGATCTGACACCGATCCTCGGCGACAGCGCCGCCATAAGCAGGATTAAGGAAACCATCGAGCGGGTGGCTCCAACGGAGGCCCGAGTGCTGATAACGGGTGAGCCGGGCACTGGAAAGGAGTTGGTGGCCAAGTGGATCCATCACAAGTCCCCGAGGGCGTCGGGGCCACTTATCGAGGTCAACTGCGCGGCAATACCGTCAGAGCTGATCGAAAGCGAACTGTTCGGGCACGAGAAGGGCTCCTTCACCGGTGCCA
>JANQRN010000315.1 GCA_028284545.1 Rhodothermales bacterium
GAGATTGAAGCGATCGCCCTGCGCGGGAAGTCGGGGTGCCGGTTGATGCCTGTACCGACCGCTGTACCGCCGAGCGCGAGCTCTTCGATGCCCGACGACGCCTCCGAAATGCGAGCCGACATGTTCTTCACTTGTGCGGCAAACCCGCCGAACTCCTGACCCAGTCGCACTGGCGTGGCATCCATGAGGTGCGTTCGCCCGCTCTTGAGTACATCATCGAATTCTGCCGCCTTCGCCGATAGCGCCGATTGCAATGACTGCAGTGCCGGCAGCAGCTCCTCCGCGCAGGCAACCCTCGCCGCCACGTGCATCGTAGTCGGGATGACATCATTCGACGACTGCGACATGTTCACATCGTCGTTGGGATGGACGAGTCGACTACCGAGGTCACCACCCAGCAGTTGGCTTGCATGGTTGGCGATAACCTCGTTTGCGTTCATGTTCGTAGACGTGCCGCTCCCAGTCTGGTAGATGTCTAACACGAACTGGTCGTCAAGGGCACCGTCGATGACCTGTCGAGCCGATTGGGTAATCACGTTGTGCTTCTCGTCAGCAAGCAGCCCGAGGTCGCGATTGGCTTCTGCCGCGGCGTACTTGACCATTCCGAGTGCGCGAATAAACGCTCTTGGGAAGCGGGTGCCACTAATTGGGAAATTCTCAAGCGCCCGTTGTGTTTGCGCACCATAGAACGCGTTGGCGGGGACGCTGACCTCTCCGAGACTGTCTTTTTCGATTCGGATATCGCTCATTCGTGGTGGCTTGGTTCTTTTCAAACACGTGAAAAACGAATATACTCCGCATCAATTCAAAAGGTCATGGAGCAGAAGCCCACCATTATCACCTCGGCCGGCGCCATGACAGCGGCAGTCAATTCGGCCCGCACAGTCGGGAAGCGAATTGCTCTCGTTCCCACAATGGGCGCACTGCACGATGGTCACCTTCGCCTTGTTGGCGAAGCCGCGCGATTGGCGGATACCGTAATCGTTTCGGTCTTCGTTAACCCGACCCAATTTGCTCCAGGCGAGGACTACGACAGGTATCCGCGCGCGATCAACGCAGATCGGAGCCTACTCGCTAAGGAGGGAAGTGCTGCCTTTCTCTTCACGCCATCGATCGAAGACATGTATCCCGATGGTATCGAACGGCAGAGGACGTGGGTCGACACGTCTGAACTTGACGGCGCACTGTGTGGGCGATTCCGGCCTCGTCACTTCAGGGGTGTCGCCACGATCGTAGCGAAGCTGTTCAACATCTGTCTACCCGACTACGCGGTATTCGGGCTCAAGGACGCGCAGCAATTTGTGATACTCCGGCGGATGGTAGCAGATCTTGCATTTCGCGTCACGCCTGTCGGGGTGCCGACCGTTAGGGACCATGACGGCCTCGCACTGTCGTCCAGGAACGCCTACCTCAGTCGGGAGGAACGAACTGCGGCGCTGGCAATACCCCGCGCGATCAAACGAGCCGAGAACCTTATTAGGACCGGCAGTCGGCAAGTGGCCGAGATCGAAACGGAAATGCGCGAGATCCTGAGCGGTGAGCCTGGCGTGGTGATGCAGTATGCAGAGGTAGTCACTGCCGACGATCTCTCGAGAGTAGAAACACTCGAGCCCGGTCAGGACGTGCTAGCGGCCATCGCGGGTCATGTTGGCAAGACGCGGCTCATCGACTCGGTCTTTCTGACTGCGCCGCCGAATCGTCCTCATAGCTCTCGTAGGCAGCAATGATGTCCTTTACGAGTCTGTGGCGCACCACGTCTGTGGTGTCAAACTCCACAAACTCGATTCCAGGAACCCGGGCAAGAACACGCTTCGCATGGACGAGTCCGCTTCGACTCTTCTGCGGCAGGTCGATCTGCGTGTCGTCTCCAGTGACTATAGATTTACTGTTGATGCCGATGCGCGTCAGAAACATCTTCATCTGCTCTGCCGTGGCATTCTGCGCCTCATCCAGTATGACGAACGCATTGTTCAGCGTA
This sequence comes from Rhodothermales bacterium, assembly GCA_028284545.1. Lineage (GTDB taxonomy): Bacteria > Bacteroidota > Rhodothermia > Rhodothermales > JABDKH01 > JANQRN01. Next base: position 1,979 of record JANQRN010000315.1, read on the forward strand.
CGGCCGCGCATGTAGGCCAGCGGCACTATTTCTACGCTGTTCTGGTCGATGAATACGTTGAGCTTGTCGCGGTGCATCATGTCACCGAGCGCATCATAGAGCGGCCTCAGGTAAGGGTCTACCTTGTCCTTGAGATCTCCCGGCAAAAAGCCCAACTGCTCACCCGCCTCCACGGCCGGGCGCGAGAGGACGATCTTGCGCACTCGTCGGGCTCGGAGTTGGGCCAGAGCCAGGGCTACTGCCGTGTACGTCTTGCCCGTGCCCGCGGGCCCGATCGCGAAAACAATGTCGTGCTTCGCGGAAGCCCGTACGAGGCGCCGCTGGTTCTGCGTACGCGGTCTAATCGCGCCACCCGTCGGTGTGCTGACGATTACGGGATCAACATCGGCGTCGATTTGGACGTCGCTCTCGCCGCCAATGCTGTACACCGACAGGATGGTGTCTATGTCGTTATCGGTAAGCTGCCCGCGTCGCCTGAGGACGCGCGACATCTCGGCAAATACCTTCTCAACAGCGTCGAATGCGTTCTCGTCACCGTTCAGTATCAGCTTGCTACCGCGAACCGTGATCTGCGTGTTGGGAAACGCGGCACAGACCTTCTTCAGGTTCTGGTCGTTCGATCCGAGGACCATCCGAGGGTCCGCCTGGTCGAGGGAGAATGTAGCTTCTGGCAAGAGGCAGTATTATGTCGATTCAGACAGTCGTGTCTATCCGGCCATCACCATAACACATCTGAAGTGCAACGGCGACAAATGCGTGAAACTCCCAAGGTCGAAGGGGGATCCGACGTCGACCAACGGCGCGAGCTCGTGGTTGAGTTCACGAAGATGGAGGGTGCGGGGAATGACTTCGTGGTCATCGACAACCGATTCTATCGCTTCGGTGCCTCGGAGCTTTCGGCTCTGGCGAAGATGCTCTGTGATCGTCGGCGAATGATTGGAGGCGACGGGCTACTCGCGTTGGACGCGCCCGATTCGGCCGATACTCACTTCCGAATGCGCTACTACAATGCGGACGGCACGCTCGGATCGATGTGCGGGAACGGTGCGAGATGCTTGGTCGCGTTTGCGCGCGAGTCGGGGATTGAGCGCGAGAACCCCTCGTTTGGGTCTGACGCTGGGCAGGTGGATTCCTATCTGGATCATGGCACCGGCGACATCGGCGTTGTGCTTCCCGCTCCGCGGGACTTTCGCCCTGACGGGCTGCCACCCGGTGGGGGCGGGGCGACCCCGGTCGGCTACATCTGGACGGGGACCGAACACGTCGTCTATGAGGTGCCCGGAATCCTGGCTGACCTCGCTGTCACAGAGTTGGGTCGCGCAATCAGGGAGGACCCTCTCCTTGCTCCAAGTGGGGCAAACGTGAACTTTGTTCAGCGACTCGCCGACGGCGTGCTGGTCCGAACCTATGAAAAGGGCGTCGAGGCAGAGACGCTGGCGTGCGGCACCGGCGCGATCGCCGTGGCTGTCTGC
>JANQRN010000321.1 GCA_028284545.1 Rhodothermales bacterium
CTGCTAACAACGGTGTCGACCTGACCGGGCCGTTTGTGGAGAATCGCGGAAAGCTGCCGTGGCCCGCCATCGGCGTGGTCCGCGAGCCGTTTGGCGAAATCGTAAATGAGGAGCTCGGAACGAAAACGCCTAACCCCGGAATCTTCGTCGCCACCTCCCCGCAGGCCGAAGTCAAGGCAATCTTCGATGGGACCGTGATATCAGTGGATGTCATGATCGACTTCGGCACGTACGTCATCGTACAGCACGGCGAGTACCATTCGGTCTATGGCAATTTCTCCCTGCTGCACGTCGGTCAGGGCCAGCAGGTCTCGGCGGGTCAGACCCTCGGGCGGTCGGGCACCGACGCGGAGCCAAAGGGTGAGGGCGTCTTCTTCGCGATTTTCAAGGACGGGCAGCCGATTGACCCCACGCCGTGGCTCGGCAGGCCTTAAGATTGGTCGTGTAGGCGGACGTGCGTAGTTTCGCCGGATGGGATCGCGCGTCGTAATAACAGAGTCTACCATCCGCCAGGCGCTGAGCGAAGGCCGCACCACGCTTGAGCACCCGGCGAACGCGATCGTCACCCCCCTCGCCCGTGAAGTAGCACAAAGCTCCGGGTGCGAACTGGTAGTCGCCGAACAACCCGTCCACTATCCGCGCTCTGAGATAGGCAATCGCAGTTGTGCGATCGGCAGCGACCATGGCGGATTTGAGCTCAAGTCCATTCTGGTCGACTTCCTCGGCGAGCTGGACTGGCAAGTGCTGGACGTAGGCACCAATTCGGCGCGACGATGCGATTACCCTGATTTTGCCTATGCGGTGTCGCGCGCCGTCAGCGACGGTCGTACCGCGCTTGGCATCATGATAGACGGCGCGGGCGTGGGTTCAGCAATCGTTTGCAACAAAGTCCCGGGCATCCGCGCCGCACCCGCGGCAACGGAGTTTGTCGCGTGGAACTCGCGTGCCCACAACAACTGCAACGTGCTGACGCTGGGAAGTCGCGTGTGCGGTGTAGAGGTGTGCAAGCGAATCGTCAGGACGTTCCTCGCCACCCCGTTCGAAGGTGGCCGTCACGAAGGGCGAGTCGGCAAAATTGACGACGTCGAGCGGCGATTTGCCCTCGATTAAGACGCCCGGGCTGCGGTTGGACGGCATGCCCGTCTTCGCTAGTTTTCGGCGGCCGCGAGCCCCCGCCTGACAGAGATCCTCCGGCCACCACAAGTCCTTCAGTTTTCTCGCACGAAGACCCATCATGTCAAGCAAGTACGACGTAATCGTTATCGGCACCGGCCCAGGAGGCTACGAGACCGCGATCAGGGCAACCCAGCTCGGGTTCAAGACCGCAGTCGTTGAAAAGAACAAGCTTGGCGGCGTCTGTCTCAACATTGGCTGCATCCCCACCAAGGCGCTCCTGAAATCTGCCGAAATGATGGATGCCATACGCCACGCCGAGAGCTTTGGGTTGGACATCGACGGCGAGGCAAAGGCGAACTTCGAAAAGGTCGTCGACCGCAGCCGAGGTGTTGCCGACAAGATGAACAAGGGCGTGCAGTTCTTGATGAAGAAGAACAAGATCGACGTCCACCTCGGTCACGCGCGCTTCACCGCTCCCAACCGTCTGTCGGTTTCGCCATCCGTCGACATGGACGGCAACAACATCGGCGAAGCCTCCGAGCTCGAGGCCACGCACGTTATCGTGGCAACTGGTGCACGAGCCCGCGAGATTCCACCGCTGCCGGTGGATGGCCAGAAGGTTATCACCTACAAGGAGGCGATGACCCAACGCGTGCAGCCAGAAAGCATCGTGATCGTTGGCGCTGGCGCCATCGGCGTTGAGTTTGCGTATTTCTACCACAACATGGGCACGAAGGTGACCATTGTGGAAGTCCTTGATCGGCTTGTGCCCGTTGAAGATCAAGACGCCTCTCGCGAGTTGGCGCGATCCTTCAAGAAGGCGGGAATCACTGTGCTCACCTCCGCGCAGGTCCTCTCGGTTGACACGTCGGGCGCAAATCCGGTGGCGACAGTTAAGACCAAGAAGGGTGAGGAACAGATCGAGGCCACGCAGATCCTGTCGGCGGTCGGCGTCACGGGTAACATTGAAGATCTCGGCCTCGAGACCATCGGTGTGAAAACAGAGCCGGGACGCATCGTAATCGATGACTTCGGCCGAACAAACGTGGCAGGCGTTTATGCGATCGGAGACGTTGCGGGTGGGCCATGGCTCGCCCACAAGGCGAGTCACGAGGGTATTCTCTGCGTCGAAAAGATCGCCGGGCACGATGTCCAGCCAATGGACCGACGCAACATTCCCGGTTGCACGTACTGTCAACCACAGATCGCGTCAACTGGATACACCGAAAAGGCTGCCAAGGAGGCCGGATACGATGTCAAGGTCGGCAAATTCCCGTTTTCGGCTTCGGGCAAGGCATCGGCGATCGGTCACCCGGAGGGATTTGTCAAAATCATCTTCGACGCGAAGTACGGCGAGCTTCTCGGATGCCACATTGTGGGCTACGACGCCACCGAACTGATTGCCGAGGTGGTGACCGCACGCACGCTTGAAACGACTGCCCATGAGATCATGGAGTCGATCCACCCGCATCCGACGCTTTCAGAAGCGGTGCTCGAAGCGACGAGAGCAGCCTACGGCGTTCCGATCAACACATAGCCGGTTCCGGGCCGTCCTGTTTACGAAGCGCCGACACCGCGGCCAAACAGTACAATCCAGAACGTGTTGACGAGAAGGTACATATCCATCCCGAACGACCAGTTCTGGATGTAGAAAACGTCCATGTCGAGCCGCTCGTCGAAGTCGACGTTGCTTCTCCCGCCAACCTGCCAGAATCCGGTCAGACCCGGCTTCACCGACAGGATCTTCAGTATCCGATCGGTCTCGTCCATCTTCAGCACCTCGAAGGGCAGGTAACCTCTCGGCCCGACGAAACTCATATGTCCGGCAAGAATGTTCAGAAGCTGTGGTAGCTCGTCCAGACTCGTCTTTCGCATGAAACGTCCGACCAGCGTCACACGGGGATCGTTCGCGAGTTTGTGGTACCTGTCAAACTCCCTGCGGGCATCCTCGTCGCTGGCAAGCAGTTCCCGCAGACGCGCGTCTGCATCGACAACCATGGACCGGAACTTGAACATCGGGAACCAGCTTCCCTCCTGCCCCAGGCGATACTGAGTGTACAGAATCGGCCCAGAAGAGGTAAGCTTCACGAGCACCGCGAGGGTCAGCCACAGCGGCATCAGGACGACAATTGCGGTAACAGATAGCGTTACGTCGGTGGCGCGCTTTATGAGCGCCGCACGTCGATCCGCTGCCGGATGGGTCCCAGCGATATCGTCGCGGAGCAATCCATGGCCCGCACGCCGAATCACCATCGAACGCACGCGCGTCGCCCGACCGCGACCGGCAACAACTCCCCCAAAACCCGCGCCTTGCAGGAGCTTCTTGTCGACCGCTGAGCGGGGACTCGGTTCAGCGACCGATTCCTGCTCGACCTGGAGGTTCTCCATGGGAGTGAATCGTTACCAGAATTCGAAAAACAGACCACACAGAGTATCGGCTGGCTCCGAGGGTCGTTAATCGGCTGTCAGCGAACGACGGCGCCGTCAATGCCCTCGGGCGCGACAAAGTGGAGTGCCCCATCGGGGTCTTCCGCGAGGAGGACCATCCCTTTGCTCTCCAATCCTCGAAGTTTGCGGGGTTTGAGATTGGCCACGACAACCACACGCCGCCCGACCAGAGAGTCTAACTCGAAGTGTTCTGCTATGCCGGACAGGATCTGTCTCGTCTCATATCCCAAATCGACTTCCAACCGCACTAAGCGATCAGCCTTTGGCACCCGCTCCGCAACGGCAATTGTGCCGACGCGTAGATCGAGTTTGGCAAAGTCGTCGTAAACAACTTCTTCTTTTGCCTCCTCATATTCGACGCCACCAGACTGTTCAGATCCGAGTCGCGCGACCTGGGCCTCGATCACCTCATCGTCAATCTTGGAGAACAGGATCTCGACTTCGCCGAGCACATGTCCGGGGCTGAGAAGCGGGCTGCCAGCGGAATTCCAGTCGAGGGCGTCGGTGGACTCGTCAGTGCGCTTGCTGCTGTCGACGACCTCGGGCATGTTCAGCATCCGCCGGAGCCGCGCCGCGGAAAACGGTAGCACCGGGTCCATGAGAATCGAGAGAGACGCAAGCAGCTGGAGCGATACGTGGATCGTGTTGGCGCACGCCTCGGGATTGTCCTTGCGCGTCTTCCATGGCTCCGTGTCGTTGAAGTACTTGTTCCCCACGCGCGCAAGACCAATCGTCTCAAAGACTGCCTCCCTATTCTTGAAGGATGCGTACGCCCCGCCAACTCTCGCCGGTGCTGCCGCGATCTGGGCGAGTACTTCTTGATCTACACTCGACGGGTTACGTAGCGCTGGCAGCTTCCCGTCAGCGTATCGATGGGCGAAAGTCAGGGTGCGATTGGCAAAGTTTCCCAGGACGTCAGCGAGCTCATTGTTGCACCGGGCCTGAAAATCCGCCCAGCTGAAATCAGCGTCTTTCGTTTCGGGCAGCGTTGATGCAAGAGCGTACCGAAGCAGGTCGGGTGAAAACGCCTCGAGGTATTCATGCAACCAAACTGCCCAGCCGCGCGAAGTCGAGAGCTTCTTGCCCTCAATGTTGAGAAACTCGTTGGCCGGCACATCTGCCGGAAGGACATAGCCTCCGTGCGCCATCAACATCGCTGGAAACATGATGCAATGAAAGACGATGTTGTCCTTGCCGATGAAGTGCACAAGTCGGGTCCCTTCATCTTGCCAGTACTCCCGCCACAGCTCGGGCTGCCCAACCTGGCTCGCCCACTCCCGCGTTGCCGAGATGTACCCGAGCGGCGCGTCGAACCAGACATATATGACCTTTCCTGATGCGTCAACTCCCGCCCGCTGGGCGGCTTCTTCCGGAACGGGTACTCCCCACGGTACGTCCCGCGTGATCGCCCGTTCGCGTAGGCCCTCCTTCAACCAACTTCCCACCTGACCAAGCACGTTAGGCTTCCAACTTGACTTAGTCTTGATCCACGTCTCGACCTCCTTCTGCATTTCACCGAGCGGCAAATACCAGTGAATCGTCTCGCGCCACTCCAGCTTCGCGTCAGAAAGGGCGCTCCTCGGATTCAGTAGTTCCGTCGGACTCAGCGCGGTCCCGCAGTTTTCACACTGATCGCCATGCGCGTTCTCGTTGCCACAGTTTGGGCACGTCCCGACGACGAATCGGTCGGCAAGAAAAATGTCCTCAGACGGATCGAATGGCTGCTGCTCGCTCTTCGTCACGAAGGCGCCCTTTTCGGAAAGGCGATTGAAGAACTCTTGACTCGTCTCGCGGTGTACGTCGCTTGTGGTGCGACCGTAGTAGTCGAAGCTGATTCCGATCCTGTCCAGCGAATCGGCAATCATCGGATGGTAGCGATCAACCAGGTCTTTGGGGCTCGTGCCCTCCTGGCGCGCCCGGATCATGATCGCAACACCCATCTCGTCGGATCCGCAGACATAAACGATGTCATGCCGGCACAGCCGCGAGTATCTCACAAATAGATCCGCAGGCAGATAGGCACCGGCCAGATGACCAATGTGAATCGGTCCGTTGGCGTACGGTAGCGCCGAGGTGACAAGGGTTCGATCGTTTTGCATTAATGCCGGCCGGTGTGACACTTGGGGCCGCCAAGCTAGCAACGCACCTGCGCGACCGCAAACGGAACCGCCCCCCATACCCCTTGTTTACCTGCGACCTCGACACCGCGCGAACGAGATGCTGTTGGTCATACCACGCCTTGATATCCGTGACGGGCTGGCGGACTACGGCAGACTGACACCCGGCGGCCACATGTTGGAGGACCCCGTCGCCATGGCGCGGCTCTGGAGGGTTCAGAATGCCAAGACCATTCTCCTCCGTCCGCGTGAAGACCCGGCTACCAGCGAGTCCTTATCGGCAGTCCTTGAGGTTTGTCGCACGCTGGATATCCCGGTCCAGGTCGACTGCGAGACCGTTCACCGAGACAGGCTAACGGAGCTACTGGATTGTGGCGCCTACCGGACCGTCCTTTCCGATCGCGTAGGTGTTTCACAGTTTGCTGAGTTTGCAGGACTGTATGGCCCGAGGCGACTGGCGGTCAAGATCAGCGAGGGTATCACCAACGCAGACGATGCCGATCGCTGTGCAGTGAGAGTAAGATCGTTTGCTGATCACGGGTGTTGCAGGTTCTTGATCGCGTTGACAAGAGAAGCACTTTCATCCGAACTGGGCGGCCTTCTTAACACACTATCTGGCGTCTCATCGCGGGCACGCTTTACCGTGATCGACTGCGTTGAGGACTATGCCTCGCTGGCCGCGCTTCAGCAGACACCACGTTGCGTCGACTCGGTTGTAGTTGGCGAGGCCCTGTACGCAAATCGTTTTCCCTGCCAGGCGAGCTGGTGCTGGCACGCGGTTGATACTACAGATCTCGAGCGTTTCACCACAGCAACGCTCCTGGACGACGAGTCGGGTAAAAAATCACCCCCCCGACAATAGAAGCCATGGCCGGAGCGTTCAGTGGTAGTTCGCCCACGAGCCTGTCACGCTGAACCGGGGTCTCAAATGTCACCTCTCGAAAAGTCCGAGCGACAGCAGCGATGGATGCTGCCCGTTCTCGCGGTCCTGTTTGTCCTCAACTTCGCCGCCTTTGTGAACGCCCGCTTGGTTCCCTCCGCTGTCGCCGTCAGTTCCATCGATCGGGCGGAGCAGTCTGCCCGTGACAGCTACCGATTCGAGATACGGAGCAACATCGAGCCGCGGCACTACCGGATCCTGGTCAAGAGTCCGTGCGAGTCTGATCGGCGACACGTGCACGTAAGGACCTGGTAGCGCGTTG
>JANQRN010000031.1 GCA_028284545.1 Rhodothermales bacterium
AGTCCATGCGGAGCACGCGAGCCTCCGGAAACAGCGAGGTGAGTTCCTCCTCGACGCGCTGCGTACCCACACCGATGTTGAGAAGAGCCGACGACCCGCAAGCACCGCAGGTCCGCGGCTGACGCTCCGTACGCCCACAGTAGTGACACCTGATACTGCGACCCGACTTGTGGTAGGTCATCGTCACCGAGCAGTCAGGGCAGACCGGCGCCCATCCGCACGCGGTGCACTCGACGGTTGGCGCGTATCCGCGACGGTTTTGAAGAAGGATCACCTGTTCCTCTTTCCGCAAGCGCTCCGCAATCGCTGACCGAAGTTGACCAGACAGGATTCCCTCCAATCGGTTTCGCTTTTTCTCCTTCGTCAGGTCTATCACGTGCACTTGCGGCAGCACGACCTCCTGCTCGCCCGCCGTCGGCGCGCGACTGTGCATAGCCAACATCGTGTACTTGCCGGCCTTCGCGTTCGCGTAGCTCTCCAGACTCGGCGTCGCGGAGCCAAGCACGCACACCGCATCGTTGAGACTTGCCCGCACGACTGCCACGTCGCGTGCATGGTATCGGGGTGTGGGCTCGAATTGCTTGTACGACTGTTCGTGCTCCTCGTCCACGACTATCAATCCCAGGTTGGCGACTGGTGCGAGGACGGCAGATCTGGGGCCTATGACGACCCGATGATGCCCTGCCTGAATATGGCGCCATGAATCGTAGCGTTCTCCGGGGGCCATCCGCGAGTGCAGGACCGCGACATCGTCCCCAAAGTGCGTCGTGAAACGGGAAACGGTCTGCGGGGTCAGTGATATTTCCGGGACCAGTACAATCCCACTGCGGCCCTGATCCAGTACTTCCTTCAGCGCCTGGATGTAGACCTCGGTCTTGCCGCTACCCGTGATGCCGTGCAGCAGGAAAGTCCCGTAGGAACCCTGGTCAATCGAGGCCCTGATTGCGGTCAGGGCCGCAGCCTGCTCATCATGTAGGGCTAGCGGCTTCGGTTGTGATCGGGCAGACACTGCGCCATGACGGTGCCGCTGCACCTCGCGTAGCTCCTCGGTGAGTATTCCCTTCTTTACAAGGCTCGAGAGCGAAGAGGCTGATGAAGATGCCAAGCGAAGGAGTTCGCCGCGGCTCGCGGGGTAGTCACCATCCGCGCGCATGCCCACCAGAGTTTCTACGATGGTGCGTTGTCGTTCGCCGCGAAGCGACTCGACCACAGCCGTTGGGTCGTCGATTCCCTCCGCAAAGGACACGGCACGTTCCTCCCGGACGCGCACGCGGGGACGCCGGACGTGCGTAGAGATCGATACGAGTCCGTGACGCTCCAACGTTTGCAACCGCGCCGATGAGAACCCGACAACGTGTCGCCGCAGATGGGCTACGGAGACTCCATCCTCGTGTTGTCTGACGTGCTCCAGCAGCTGATTCGCCGCGCGGCTCAATTGAGGCGCGTCGCGGGGCAACTCGTCTACAGCTCTGGCGCGGCGCTCGCTCTCAACCTCGATCCCGGCCGGAAGCGCTGCGCGAAGCGCCTCGCCCATTCCGCAGAAGTAGTAGTCGGCAATCCACTCGGCCAACGCAATTATCTCACCCGAGACGACGGGTTCGTCGTCC
>JANQRN010000036.1 GCA_028284545.1 Rhodothermales bacterium
CAGCTTCGACCCGGCAACACGCAGACCAACGCATTCCAGCGCAGCCGACGCGACCTTCAGAAGGATGGGCGAGACTTCACGGATGATGAGTTGAACGGGATATCCTTCCTCGACGACTTCGAGGGTTTTGAGAACACCTTCTCGCTGATGCAGCCGGGGAGCTGGCGCGTGTCGTCGGCACCAGACTCCATTGGTGCGGTCGACAACCTGGCGGCAGGGGCCGACTCGCTGCGCACCAATTGGCGTGCTGCATTCACCTGGTACCGAATCAACCAGGCCACACTGCGCGAATTTGAGGCCATCACCACAAATCTCGACGCTGTGCGGCCCATCCGGATCGATGAGGTCTTCCCCGACCGCGAGATCTCGGGGCAGCCCGATCAGACCCTCTCGACGATGGACCTGTATCTCGACCCGCGCATTCGTGGCCCGTACAACTACACGACCGATCTGTCGGGTTTCCTTGCAAATCCGAAGAGCACGTGGGGCGGTATGATCCAGCGCCTGCCCGAAGGGTTCTCCGACTTCGATCTGAAAAACACGGAGTTCGTTGAGTTCATCATCCGGCCGTTTGCCGATAACGTGGACAACATGGCCGACGAAGATGCCAAGTTGATGATCGACCTCGGGTTCATCACTGAGGACATCCTGCCGGACGAACGACTGAACGAGGAAGACGGCCTTTCAACATCCGGAATCGAAGATGAGACGATATTTACGTGGGGGCGGCTACCGACCACGCTGCGTGACGACGTCGTAAAACTCGACGACGTAAACGACACCACTGAGGACCTCGGACTCGACGGCCTCGCCTCTTATGGCGGCAACTACCCGGCCAACGCAACGGAGGCCGGTCATTTCCAGGCTTTCCTGAACAGCCTTGACCAGGGCAATACCGATCCGCTCTACCGGGCCGAGGTCGCGCGAAGCCTTGTCGATCCGTCCGGAGACGACTATCACTTCTTCGCCGACGACAACTACTTCGGCAACGATGAATTCTTCCCCGGAGGCGCGACCGTCCAGCAGCGGTTCCTGCGGTTTTTCTCGGGGTTTGAGCTGAATGGGTTCGAGTCGCAGCGCGACCTCGCCACGGCTGCAGATGAAGCGGACCGGCGCGGCAACTCCCAGTTCCCCGATTCTGAGGACCTGAACAACAACTCGGCACCAGACATCCTCGACAGCTACTTCCAGTACGAGGTGCCGCTCAACCGAAATGAGCTTGACCGACTGGCCGTACCGAGCGAGGTCGATGACTTCGTTGTGACAGAGATCACAAGTCAAGCCGGAGAACGCACAGGCTGGTACCAGATTCGGATTCCTATCCGGGACTTCAACAGAAGGGTCGGATCGATCCAGGACTTCAGGCGCATCGAGTCCATTCGCATCTGGACATCCGGACACGCGGTACCCGCGACGATTCGGTTTGCCGCATTGGAACTCGTTGGCAGTCAGTGGCGAAAAGGCCTGGAGATCCCCCTGGACGAGCGCAACCCTTCCCTGACAGCAGACGCAACCAGCACACGCGTTAGCATCTCCAGCGTGAACAACGAGGAGAACAGCGCGGTCTACTTGCCGCCCAGGGGGACCATCATCTCCGAGACCCGGCTCGCGAACGGCACAACCCAAACCACCCGCGAGCAGTCCATGGTCGTGCGCGTGGAGAACCTCGAACCGCAACAGCAGCTCGCGATCTACAAGCCGTACACCCGTGGCGTCGATCTTCTGAAGTACTCAAACATCAGGATGTTCGTCCACGCGCACGGCCTGCTTGCCGACGGTACGGCATTGGAAGACCTGCCGCGCGACGAGGCGCGGTCGAAGGCGCGCCTGTTCATCCGGCTCGGCGCGAATGAGACAAGCGATTATTATGAGTACGAGCAGCCATTGACCCCCAGCAGAGAGACTGTCGGAAACGCAGACGAGCTCTGGCAAACAAATCAGAGTGTCGACGGCAGAATCGTTGACCTGAACTCGGTCAATATTCTGATCAGCGCCCTCAACCAACTCAAGGTTGAGCGCGACCAGCGTGCTGCAAGGGCTGACACAATTTTCTGGAGCCTCGAGAACGGAGAGACACGGGGTCCCGACGCTTCGCAGTTTGCGCCGCCAGGGACGAGGCTCGGCATCAAGGGCACGCCGTCGCTTGCTTCGATCAACACGATCGTTGTTGGCGTCCGCAATCCCGCACCAGATAGCCTGGGCATTCAGGCAAACCAGGTGCTGGAGGACCTTACGGTGTGGATCAACGAGTTGCGGGTGGCCGGCTACGACAATGCGAGCGGCTGGTCGGCGCTGACCAATGCCGACATCAAACTGGCTGACCTCGGGCGAATCAAGGCGAACTTCCAGACGCAGACCGACGGTTTTGGGTCGCTGGCTTCGACGCTGGACGACCGTGACCAGACGGAAGTGACAAACTGGAGCGTGACAACTGACCTGAACCTGGATCAACCGATTCCGGAGAGGTTCGGATGGAGTATTCCGGTTTCGGTGCAGCTCAAGTCGAACAACTCGACACCCCGCTTCTCGCCGAACCGTGGAGACATCCGAATATCGGACATCGTCCAGCAGATCGACTCGCGCACAGATCTGTCGTCAGCCGAGAAGAGTGAGCAGAAAAAGTTCGTCCGCGAGTCGGCCGCGACGAAGTCCGCTACCCGGTCCATATCAGCGCGCGTGAGCAAGTCTGGTTCAGACTCACGCCTGCTCAGAAACACACTGGATGCGCTGTCGGTCAGCTATTCCTACTCACAGACCGATGCGAGCAATCCCAGCCAGGCGCTACGAGACGATTGGCGGTGGACGGCGGGCCTCAACTACCGGCTGAGCATTCGGAAGCCGCGTACGGTGCGACCGTTCGGCGGACTCGACGGCGTTCCGATACTGAAGGCGCTAAGCGGCCTGCGGTTCAACTACCTCCCCAACTCGGTGACGGCTACGGCGAGCACCTCGCGAAGCTTCAGCGAATCGCAAGATCGGAGTGCCACGCTTGACTTCAGTGGCGGCGATCCGGTTGTGAACCTGGCCGACAACCCCCTGCGCCAGCGGCACGACTTCAAGTTGACGCGCAACTTCGCAATCCAATACAACCCGTTTCAGTTTCTCAACCTCGGGCTCGATACGAACACGAATCATAGCCTCCATGCCATGGGCGTTGACACGCTCAATCTGGTCGTCAACACGGAGGATGGCACAGTTAATTTTGGTGAGACGTTTGCATCGCTCGGAGTGGATTCGCTCGCGCAGGGCGTAACTGCCTTTGAGCAACAGCAACTCGTCATCCGCCCGGGAGGGTCAGTCCTGCGGGAAGCACTGGGTGGCGATCCCAACTTCCGGACCGACGCACACGGTCAGAATTTCAATGCCACGATCCGGACGCAGTTCAGAAACTCGAAAGCGCTTGATTGGATAGACGTGCAGCCCGTTCAATACAACGCGCGCTACACGTGGACAAACGGACCGGTCGGGAGGAACGACGGTGCCTCGATCTCCAATCAGGCAGACCTTCGCACCGGGATGACTTTGAATATTCAGGACCTCTGGCGCAAGTTTGCCTTCTACCGCGACCTCGAAAGGGCGCAACGTGACTTCGAGCGCAATCGCGAAGCCGAGCGCAAGCAGCGGCAGGACGATCGGAAGGCGTACAAAGAAGCTCGCGCTGCACTGGAGCAATCCCGTGCAAACCAGCCCGACAGTCTCGCCGGAGACCCGACCGATTCGACGGCTGTCCAGGTTGATGAGGAAGAGGTCGCTCAGAGCGAGCGGGACCGCCTCGCCGAGATGATCGATCCAGAGGGAGCCGACTCGCTTCTGAGCAAGCCACCGGCGCGATTCCGCATACCGCTACCAAATCCTAGATCGGTGCTACGACGAGCGGTCCTGGCTATCACCGGAATCCGCGACCTCAACGTCACATACTCGGCATCACGGACGGCGCGCTCGACGAGTATCGGCACCGAGCTCGACGATGGGAGTGTATCGGCTCCCTATAGCATCTACGACGCGGTCCTGTATGGTAGAGGACCGTCTCTGCGCTATCGATTCGGTCTCGACCGCACCGTGCCAAGGAGTGAGCGCGCACTGAACAGCGGACTCCAGGTGTCAGACCTGCTCAGCAACTCAAACCGGTTCACGGCGCGGACGACCCTCAATGTATCGCCGACGCTGACCGTCAACCTCAACTGGACTGCCGACCTCACCGAGTCGAATACGATAACGGTTGCGAGCACGGGTGACACTGAGACGCTGTCGGGAACCAACAAGGCTTCAGTTTGGGCCTTCAACCCATCCTACGTCGCACTTGTAGAAAGCCAGGTTGCGACCTACCGCGCAGACGCGCAGGCTGGAGATCCCGCCAACCTCACTGACGCGAACGGCGACGGCCGCGTAGTCCTGACGAATGCATCGGTCGTCGCAGATTTTCGGAACGCGTTTGTTGGTGGAAAGTCCACCTTGGGAAAACAGGACCTCCTGCCGTTCCCCTTCCCCGGTTGGACAGTCAACTACACCGGATTTGGAAAATGGCCGCTGGTTCGAAGCGTAGTGCAATCAGCATCCATCCGGCACGTGTTCAACTCGGACTATAGCGCCGACTATCGGACCAACTCAATCGCCGCGCTGGATCCAAATGCCGTCTCAACCTTCCAGCTCGGCGGGCGCAACGTTACCTACCTCGTACCACAAACAGAGGCGTCTTCGATTCGATTGAATCGGCGGTTCAGTCCGCTAGTCGGGGTCGATTTTGTCTTCAGGGGACGGCTACAGACGAACGTCTCGTGGAACAAGAGTTCGACCTTCTCGCTGAGCACGAGCAACTTCGACGTCTCGGAAAATAGCACCAACGAGGTTACCGCTTCGCTGTCCTGGCAGAAAACGGGCCTGAAGATTCCATTTCTCAAGCGCAAACGGTTGAACAACAGGCTGTCCTTCACGGTAACCTTCGCGCGAAGCAAAACGCTGGATCAGCGCTACCTCCTGAATACAGCGCTGATCGCCGCAGCGGAGGCAGTTGACCAGGGCCAGTCATTCGATACCAAGCAGACTCTGTCAGGTAATTTCGTTCAGGAGATTTCGTCTCACACGCGAACGACAATTGCGCCTCAGGTGTCATACGTGTTCTCCAACCGCGTCACGGCGAACTTCACCCTCAAGTATGAGAACTTCGAGGGCGACACGCGTCAGCCATCCTCTCGGAATATCAACGGCACGTTCAACTTCCGCGTGAACATCTCGGGATAACGGGCGTGCACGCTGCATGGCCTTTGACGAACACGTAGACATCGAGTGGCTCGGCCGGGTTGACTATCAGGTCGCATGGGACCTGCAACGTGCGACGCGCGATTCGCTGATCGAAGCGAAGCGTGCCACGCCCAAGCGGATCGAG
This sequence comes from Rhodothermales bacterium, assembly GCA_028284545.1. Lineage (GTDB taxonomy): Bacteria > Bacteroidota > Rhodothermia > Rhodothermales > JABDKH01 > JANQRN01. The sequence continues at coordinate 5,384 of JANQRN010000036.1, forward strand.
CCCCACGTGATCCTGGGTGTGGAGCATCCGCCGGTATACACGCTTGGCAAGAACGCTGATCAGGCAAACCTGCTCGCTGACAATGCCGCCCTGGATGCGATAGGTGCTCGTGCGGTCGAGATAGATCGCGGCGGCGATATTACGTTCCACGGCCCTGGACAACTCGTCGTCTATCCGATACTGGATCTCGACCGGATCTTCACCGACCTCGGACGGTACCTGCGTGCGCTTGAAGAAGCTGTCATCCAAACACTTGATCGGTACGGCGTCGCGGCAGGCCGAGTCGAAGGTCGTACCGGCGTGTGGGTGGGACCAGATGCCAACGGCCCCGAAAGGAAGATTTGCGCGATGGGGATTCACTGTAGCCGGTGGGTGACCACACACGGGCTGGCACTGAACGTCGATACGGACTTGGAGTACTTCTCACACATCATACCTTGCGGAATCGCCGATCGGGGCGTAACCTCGCTGAAGGCTGAGCTTTCGTTGCAGGGGAAAACGGAGAGTCCAGACCTCGCAACCATTTTCGGTCAACTTGTCGAACAGTTAGCCGCGAGCCTGTCCCTTGAAGTAACCTGGAGGCAGGCTTCCAAGCCTCAAGCAAGCGCGACACATGAAAGACTTCGACCTTGAACACTTCGCCAAAGTCGCGTTGTCTGAAGCACTATTCTACGATGAAGAGTATGGCGCGATCGGGGCGGTGAGCCTCATCGATGAGTCGCAGGGCAAGGAGTTATTCATCGCCTCTTACTCTCCGGAAGACGACAAGTACGTAATCGAGGAAGCCAACAGGTGGGAGTCGTATTCCCCCAATGGGGATGACGATATCGGATACCAGCTGGCAATAGACAGCAAGCCAAGCGGTCTGTTCGACTCCCCTGTGGACGCAGCAGATCAACTTCTGGCGTTGGCCGCTGACGGTGATCTCAGACCCAGCGTCTCGTTGCTCTTCGAGATCGAGGATGGCGAAGGCGGCAAGGCCTAAACGCGCGTTCTGATATACTTGACGAGGACAATTGCGAGCGCGACCCATCCCGCAATCATCACGACGCCACCCACGGGAGTAACGTAGACCACCCAGCGGATCGGTAGCAGGACAAAAGCATAGAGGCTACCGGAGAAAAGTGCGGCGCCAAGTAGCAGCAGCGAGCATGCGATGGCAGCACCGCGCGGCTTGGGGCCAGACATCGAGATGGCAAGCACAACAATGGCATGCCACATCTGATATCTGACCGCAACCGCAAAGGTCTCGAGTTGACTTGCAGAGAGAGAATCTGACAGCGCGTGCGCCCCAAGCGCCCCAAGCGCTACGCCAGCGCCGGCAAACAACGATGCCGCGAGCGCCAATCTGGGGAAGGCCATGTCCCCCAATACTTGACTAGCCATTTTTTATCGCAATATATTGGCACACGGATGAGTGTCGTTAGCGGCTTTCGCAATTCCCCGGCCGCGCCCTGCCACGACTGTTGTTCTTCCATTTCATCCACTAGAAACTGAGGCAGAAGGTATGGCACTTTTCCGGAGTGTCGTAAAGTGGTTTGACGCAAAAAAGGGTTACGGTTTCCTGGTCCATACCGAAACGGGGGAAGATGTCTTCATACACTACTCCCAGATCGTCACCGACAAACGGTTCAAGACTTTGCGGACGGGACAGGAGGTGGAGTATGAACTTATCCAGGGCCCAAAGGGTCTGCATGCCGCTTCGATACGGCCAGTCGAAGAAGACGATGACGGGGGTGAGCGCTAGCAGCACCGCTACGCGATTCGTTGGATTTGGCCCAACCCCAGCCTATCTTCGCAAGGGTCATTAGTACGACGTAAACGACCATTCTGCCCGACTATCGATGGCTCAGCTGCTGACGATGGATAATGTTCCGCGCATCGCTGAGGTGCTCGGAACCACCGCAAAGGTTGAAGAAGGACTTGCGCGTTGTGACCTGAGTCACGACGCCTCAGGTCGGAATATGATTCTGGAGATTCGCTTCGACCTGACTCTGCCACAGACGCTCGAAGACCATAGGGGTGCTGCCCTGGTGACTGTTTACGCAGCGAACTCTTTTCTACAACTCCAGTGGTGCACTCGCTTCGTCTCGAGTTCCGAGCTTGGAGAGGTGATCTTCTTTTCCAAACACCAGGGTACGACGAGTGGCCTCGTGGTGGAGCGAGAAGCGGCCTGTTCGCTCTACGCCAACGTCGATGACCGCGTTTTCGGGTCAGACTTCATGGATCTTCCCCCGGAGCTTGTCATGAGCAGCGTCGCCCTCTCGTTGACCGACACGTTCTTCGACGACATTGGATGACCCGCTTCCAGACGGGCCCGCGTCGTCTGCACTTCGGGTCGCCGTTCACATCGATCACGAGTCACTCTCGTTTGATGCCGCTTCTGTTCGACGTACCGTGCGGCACGTTCTGAGATGCGAGGGCGTTGCCTCGGCCGAAATCAACGTCGTGCTGAGCAATGAGCATACTGTTTGGCGTTTGAACAGAGAGTTTCTCAATCACGACCACGCGACCGATGTCCTGACCTTTCCACTGACCGATGGTGACAGCGACCTGCTTGAAGGAGAGATCTACGTCGATATGGATATGGCGTCGGCGCGTGCGAGTGAGTTCGCGGCAACCTTTGACCTCGAGCTGCTGAGGTACGTAGTCCACGGAGTGCTACACCTCGTTGGCTACGCAGACGCTACGGCACCCGAGAAGGCCAAGATGCGCGAACTCGAAGACACATATCTGCGGCACCAGGGCGGATCGTCTTGACAATATCGGTCGGGTACTTTTCCTTCACGTTAGCTGGATACCGCACACAAGCCGGACTACCGTATGGAACCGCGGATCACCGCACGCCGCTGCACGCTTTCCTCCACAGAACGATCCGCCATTGCCGACAAGGTCGCCAAGCTGTCGCAGTACTACGACGGGATCACCGACATCAATATTGTCATCGAGCGGGAGTCTGCCGCCCTGCAGAGCTTCAACGCTGAAGTTCTGGTGAATGTCTTCCGCCAGCAGCTTGCGGGTCGCGCCAGCGAATCAACCTATGAGGCAGCGATCGACGAGTGCGTTGATCGATTGCGTCGTCAGCTCCTCAAGTACAAGTCGCGCCTCAGAAAAACTAGCTGAGAGGCCCGTTCAGGCGTACTTACGCAGGTTGCTTACGACTCCCGTGATGTGGCGAGCCGTCGCCATGATGTAGAAGTGCAGGCACGGTACGGAGTGGTTCATTAGCTCCTCCGCCTGCTTCAGCGCCCACGCAGCCCCGATCTCGGGAACGTGCTTCGCATCAGCCGCCTCCACTTCAGCGGCCAACGCCTCCGGGATGTCAACGTAGAATCGCATTGGAAGCGATTTGAGCTGGCGTTTGTTTGTGATCAGCTTGAGTCCTGGGATTATCGGTACGTCAATACCGACCTCGCGGCAGCGCTCCACGAAGGAGAAGTAGTGCGCGTTGTCGAAAAACATTTGGGTCGCCACGTAGTGGGCGCCTGCGTCGACCTTCTTCTTGAGATTCAGGACGTCCCACGTAAGATTAGGAGCCTGAAAGTGCTTCTCCGGATAGCCCGCCACGCCAATACAGAAGTCGGCGGAAGACGCGTCGATCAACTCCTCCAGGTACCGTCCCGCATTCATGTCAGTGATCTGTTGAACCAGGTCGACTGCGTGACGGTTGCGGGTGCGTGTCGCGGGAATGGGTTTGGCGTACTCGCCCTCATCTCCGCGAAGCGCCATCACATTCTGAATACCGAGGTAGTTGAGCTCGATTAGCGCGTCCTCGGTTTCTTCGCGCGTGAAACCTTCGCACAGGAGGTGGGGCACTGTTTCGATTCCGTACCGACCCTTGATCGCGGCGCAGAGCCCCAGCGTACCAGGTCGCTTGCGCTTCACCCGGCGACGCCAGGATCCATCTGCCATTTCCTCATAGTACACCTGAGCCGAATGGCTGGTGACATCGATAAACGGAGGATCGAACTGCTTCAGTTCGTCAACGATACCG
>JANQRN010000049.1 GCA_028284545.1 Rhodothermales bacterium
ACGTTGCGTTGCCGCTGCGCGGAGACCCACCGGGGGCGACCGACGGGCGCCAGTGCGTTGCGACGCTATTGTCGGCCAGCGCGTCCAGCAACTCCAGTGAACGACCACCTCCGTCCGGTTCCACCGGCCACGGCGGAGTATCGTCGTAGGCAACCGAGTCAGCGACCACTCCACTCTCGTCCCGCAGAACGAGCTCATCACCACCATTGCCGAGGCGGAAGGTGAGTTCGGTGTCACATGCAACTGCGTACGCGGTCTGGAAGGCGACCGGGTTCTCACACAGCACGGCGAACCCACCAGGCGGCAAGGTCAAACTCGACAACATGGCGCTACCGGAGCCATCCGAGATCGTCCATCCCCCGACTGACACCTCGGTTGGCCCAACGTTGAAGAGCTCAACCCACTCACCAGAAGCACCTGCCGGGTTGTAGTGAATCTCGTTCACGACGATTGCCGCAGGGTCACCAGGATCAGCGACAAAACGCGCCGTTATGGAGACATCATCCGCAGGGTCAACCGTGAGCATTCGATCTGTGCCCGAGATGCTGCCGGACCACGCCTCGAACCGATACCCGGGGTCGGGAACCGCGGTGATGGGAAGCGGGATGCCGTCAAAGTAGGCACCCACCCAGGATCCCCGGACACTTTCGCGGTTGACGAGAATTCGCCCACCCACACCGTCGGAGACGGAGACAGCGACGGACGAGCGATCGCCTAGTCCAAAGTACTCGCCAACGTGTGCCAGCATGTTCGGATGACGGGCCTGCGCGAAGAACTGCATCAACGCAATCTCGCGTTCCCAGTCATCAACCGACATGCCCCACCGGTCTGCGTGAAAGGTGATCTCACCCTCGATCTTATGGGCTGCGGAATCAAGGATGGCTACGACCGCGTCCGGTTCGAACTGGACGTTCAGAAAATCCGCAAACCGGTTGAGGTACTCGTCTCTGAACTGGTCGTTGAGCAGGAGGCGCCTGAAAAGCAGGGTCGACCAGGGCGGGTTTGGCCAGGGAGGCCCTGACGCATCGGTCGCAAACTGCAGTGTGTTGGCAGACCAGGCATCAGGGCTCCATATCCCCCATCCGAAATCAGTGTCATACATGATCCACCTGAATCGGCCATCGTCGTCTCTGTGTCGCCAGATCTTGATGTTGTTGCCGGGCCAGTCCCGATTGTCGAAATAGATCTGGGCAATCTGGTAGTCAATGAAACTCTCTGTGTCCATCATCGAGCTGATATCATCATAGGCGCTCGGTGTGCCGATGTCAGACTCCGAGACCCTCGCGACGAGCGCATCCCACGCCTCGGTCGTCCCGTGTATCGCGTCGGCCCCGTTGAAGCCGGTATTGAACTCGATGAGGTCGATAGCTTCGGGATCAGCACCCGAGACTGCCTGCACGTAATGCTCGTTGACCTTCTCTCGCAGGTTGTGAAGCCCCCAGTACACGCCGTTGACATAAACGGCGGTTGGACGATAGCTGAGCCTGTCAATCTCCGTGTCTGAGATCAGGCCCTGCATGAATCCGTCGCGAAGCATCGACCTGTTCCAGTCGTTGCCGGAGTTACGAAATACGATACTCTGGTATTCGTCATACGGACGATCGAAGAAAAACCGATGATGCAAGGCGTCTGTACCGTATCGGCCACGAGCATAAAGAGCAAACGACTTCTGCGCGTGACCCCGCGACCAGCCCCCGAAGATCTTCATGCCAATTGACTGCGAAACGTAACCGGCACCGTCGGTCTCGATCCAATCCAGATGTACCGGTATCTCACGGTCTTCCCAGAAGTTTGCACCGAAGTAAGGAAACCGTGACTCGGCCCTCGGTCCTCGTTCGTACAGCCCAGTCTCGGCATCAAAAAGCAGGTCCGGTTCAGTCACGATGGAGGCGATCGGCAGGTCGTGCGCGTCTCCCATGATGAATGTCGCCGTCGCAACTGGCCCGGCAAGCTGGCCCTCAACCAGCGCGCGCGCGCGCACGACGCCGGTTCTGCTGATGTCTAACGGATCCACGTACGTCGGCGAGTCCAGGTTCGGTTCCGATCCGTCGCGTGTGAACGCGATTCGACCGGAACCCGGAATCGAGAGCTCGAGGGATATTCCTCGGGGGTACACACCTGCCGGCTCGGAGAAGGTAACCGCCGGGGCGACACCAGTAGCGCCAATAGCATTCTGTGCACCAGGTGTCGGAACGCTGAAGAGTGCGACAGCTCCGGCTGCATCGCGGCCAACCGAGATATTAGCCGGCGCCGTCTGCAACGGCAGACAGTCCTGGTCTGCCGCGTCGGGCGACGTCACACAGACCGTTTCTTCGCTCGAGAGCCTGAAACCGGCGTGGTACTCTCTGCGAAAGCTCTCACGGATTTCTCCGTCGACGTCAGCCAGCGACGGCTCGTCGCCTCCAACCGCCAGGCTCAGGAACGGGATCATCGAAAGGTCTGAAGAACCCAGCGACGTGTTATGAACCTGTACCGCCAGCAAGTTCGTGCCGGATACCAGCAAGCTCTCCGGTACGGGAAACCCATCGATGGGAAGACTCTGGTACAATCGTGCCTCGTGACCTGAAAGGGCTGGCTCGTTTCCCAACACGCGTTGTCCGGGCGTGCCGACATTCTCACGGGCAAACTCGACGCCGTTCAGGTATGCTACAAAAGCATCGTCGTAGTCGATGTGGAACTCTACGCCCGAGACTGCCGCGGCCTCGGCAACTTCGAAGCGGTGTCGCGCAAACAGCGAGAGCAGTGTGACCGTCGGCGTGGCGTCATCACCGTCGCCGTATCCAATACCCGATGCACCCGGAGTCCATGCTGCGTCATTGTAGCCAGGCTCAATCCAACTCGAACTCACAGACAGCGAGCCCGGATAGTAACGCCAGGAGTCGCCCCGGCGCACCACCGTCTCCCAACTCCCCTGAAGACCGTTTCGGTCTTTTCCCGAAGCGAAAATCAACGCGTACTCGCCAGGACCCAGGGCAGCAAACGGGAGCGTCCACTTGAACGGATCGTCGGGATCGTCGGTGAGCCCATAGTTGCGCAATTGAACGGTGTCTGCCGATGAATTGAAGAGTTCGATCCAGTCACTCGCGTCGCCGTCCTCATCGGCGAACGGGCCACCGTTGCGCGCGAGCGCCTCGTTCACGCGGACCGCCTGTCCCTGCGCGGCACCGGCCACCCAGAGACCGACAGACGCCACGACCAGAATGACTGAAAAGCTTTTCATGGTATGATAAGGTACGTCGACAACGACAAAATTTGGTGGCGGCGCGACGCGGGAATTCCCGCGTTACGTAGGAAGGGAATTGCCTACACCGGGAAGGATCGCCCGTGGATGTTTGCCTCATCACGTTCGCGAGCGGGTGTTCGTCCGTTGCCCGTTAGCAATGTCAATTTGCCCGAGGGGTGCGTACTTTTTCTCCACACATCTCGCGTCGGTTGCCTGGACTAACGGTCGCGACGCCTTATTTGCAACAACGCCACCACAACCCTTTCCCTGCTGAGACTTCCCGAGATGCAAGAAAAGTTTGACGAGTTCGCCGCGACTATACGCGCGTACGAATACCCGATCAGCACGCCGCCGCAGCCATCAGAGCCCCGACAACTCGATATTGACGATCTCGAACGGGTAAGACGGTTCAAGAAACTCTACGGCGGATGCGTAAGTGATGCGATGCTGAAGAACGGCGTGGTCGACACGGTCCTCTCTCACAACCTCCGACCGCTACGCGCGCACAGTGTGTTGGCGGGTCGCGCGCTACCGGTCAAGTGGCACAGTCTGGCTCCAGAGACTCACATGAGTGCAGAGGAAAAGGCTGAACGAGAGGCAAGTTGGGCGCGCGATGGCTCTCCGCAGAAGAAGCTACACATGAGCGCGTTTCCGGGCTGCGTGTACGTCTTCGACACGGGTTATGACACGCAAGCCGCGACCTTTGGCGAAATGAGCTGCCACCTCGCGAGCATGCTCGGGTGCGTCGGGGTGGTAAACGAGGGAATGACGCGCGACGTCCGGAAGATCCTTGAGATGGACGACTTTCCGTACTTCTCGTTGGGGACTACGCCAAACGCCTACGGCGGGTGGCGCGTGATGGATGTTAATGTGCCGATCTATCTGCGCGGCCACCTCAAGCACTACGTGATTGTCAACCCTGGAGACTTCATCTTTGGCGACGACGACGGGCTTCAGGTCATACCGAAGCACCTGGTTGACGAGGTGCTCCTGTCCGCCGAAGACATCCTGGCGACTGAGGTCTGGCAACGCGGCTTGATTGACGAACGCGAGATTGACATCGATGAGGTCTACCGGCGCTTTGGCGATCTGTAGCAGATAACATGAAGCTCACACTTGCCCTGCCGACTCGTCCCTGCCCGGAATGGCGCCTCGCGCGTCAGGTCGGCGCTGAGGGTGTAGTTTTTGGCCTACTCAACCATTACAACGAAGACCCGACCGTCGTGACCTACGATGGAATCGGGAATCTCATCAGACAACTTCGAGAGCACGACCTCGAGTTGAGCGTGATCGAAGGCGACCCTGTCCCGTTGGAACAGACACGCCTCGGCCTGCCTGGCCGCGACGCGGAGATTGCGCGGTACCTCGACGTGATCAAGGTGCTTGGTGATCACGGCATCAGCGTCATGTGTCCGAACTTCATGGCTGGAGTAAACTGGACGCGGACCGATACGGCACTGCCACTCCGCGGAGGAGCCCTGTCGACAGCTTTCCGCGTCACCGATCTTCCCGCACGGACGATTGACCTTGGCGGCGTCACCCTTACCGAGGAAAAGCTGTGGGACAACCTATACTACTACATGGATCGGGTCCTGCCAGTCGCTGAGGCAAACGGCGTCAGACTCGCCTTGCATCCAGACGACCCGCCAATGTCGCCGGTGCACAACGTTCCGCGTATTCTGACCAGTCCCGCCGCCTACGATCGACTCCTCGAAGCATTTCCCAGCGACAGCAACGGCATTTGTTTTTGCCAGGGAAACTTTGCGCTTATGCCCGGAGATCTCTACCAGACAGCTGAGCGGTTTGCGGCGAGCAACAGGATCTTTTTCGTCCACTACCGGGATGTACAGGGCACAGCCCGGGACTTCAGTGAGACCTTCCACGATGACGGCCCGACCGACATGGCGCGGATGATGCAAATCTACGAGCGCCAACTTCCGCCCGACGTCGCCATTCGTCCAGATCACGTCCCCACGCTCGAAGGCGACGACAACACGAACTACGGCTACACGATGCGCGGTCGCCTCTTCGCCGCCGGCTACATCCGCGGTCTGATGCACGGCCTACAACACGGCGGGAATCCAAAAAACTAGCCGCCCCACGGCTGCCCGCTGCATCTGGGCGCTACGCCCAGGGATCGTAGCTCCCAAAACTCCACAGATTCCCCTCTGGATCTCGGCACACGTATAGCCGGCCGCCATAGTCCTGATCCTCAGGGGCCATGACAATCGTAGCACCGGCAGCAGCGGACCTGTCGTGATGCAGGTCCACGTCTTCCACGACTATGTACGGACTCTGCGACACCGTTGCTTGTGGTGTTTCCAGGGGTGACTGAAGCACGCCAAAATCGTCTCTGCGCGCTGAGCCAACCATGATCATTCCGTTGCCGAACGTGAGCTGGGCATGTGCGATCAAGTCACCTTCGCCGGGGACGACGAGGTGTTTGTGAAATCCGAAAGCTTCACACAGCCACTCGATTGCGGCCGGAGCGTCCCGGTATCTGAGCGTCGGAATGATCGTAGCGGTTGTCGACTTGGGATTGGCCATCTGTTCGTCCTGAAGTGTCGATTTGCTGGCAATGATGCGATCTACGGGAGCGACGGAGGCTCGCGATGTTTCGTACGCTGCTCGTACGCGTAGGCCGCGCCGATCAGCGTTGGCTCTGAGAAGAGCGCGCCGACGATCGTCATCCCGATGGGGAGTCCCGAACTCGTGAAGCCAACCGGTACCTGAATCGCAGGGAGTCCCGACTGAGGCGACAGCAACTGGCTGTTGTCACCCGCGGGCGACTCGGTGTCACCAATCAGCCGCGCCGGATAACTCCACGTCGGGTAAACAATGACGTCAACGTTCGATGCTTTCATAGCGGCAAGCATCGTTTCACGGAATTCCACATTTGGCGGATGCGAGTAGAGGTCCGGGCAGGGCGGTTCCGTCCAATCTGCAGCAGCCCGTAGGCTTCCGGCGATGTAATCCGCGTACTTGCCGGTGGCGATGATGTCTTCAAGCGTCTTAAAGGGAAACTCTGGACCACGCGTCTCGAAATAAGCCTCTACATCGTGTCTGAACACCTCACACCACGTCGACCCGTCCATGACGAGCCCGGGGATCTCGAACGGGTCCACAATCAGGGCCCCACCCGCGCGCAGGTCAGCAATTGCCTCCTCCATCGCCACGAGAATATCAGCGTCGGTCGAGTCAGGTACCATGTATCGGCGGAAGACGCCGATCCGGAGGCCTTCCAGTCCATCCAGATCGAGCGCGTCCACATAATTGTCGGGCATTTGCCCATCGCTGCGCGCGGTGATCGGGTCCGCGGGATCGTATCCGGCGATGACTTCGAGGACGCGTACCGCATCTTCCACCGTGCGCGCCATTGGCCCCCCGATATCGTTTCGCAAGTAGAGGGGGACGATGCCATCACGACTTGTCAGACCCATCGTCGACCGGATACCGACGAGAGCGTTGTGCCCCGAAGGTCCACGGATGGAGTTGCCTGTGTCCGTCCCGAGCCCGACAAGTCCGAGGTTTGCCGCGACCGCCGCAGCGGTCCCACCGCTCGACCCGGCAGGCACGCGCGCAAGATCGTACGGGTTGCGAGTCGTGCCGTCGATCGAACTGATCGTCACGTACGGACTGAACGCCCACTCCGCCATGTTTGTCTTCCCGAGGACAATTGCGCCCGCGTCACGCAACCTTGCGACCTGCCATGCGTCATCGGGGGCCGCAAGCCCCTCAAGCGCGGCTGACCCGGCCGCCGTCTGCAAGTCAGCCGTGTCATAGTTGTCCTTCACAACGATTGGTATGCCATGCAACGGTCGCAGTTCACCGGTTCGGGCGTATTCGGCATCCAACTCCGCAGCGCGGGACAGGGCTTCCGGATTCAGCACAACAAACGCGTTGATCGTGTCATCGAACGCTGCTATTCGGTCCAGGTACTGTTCGGTCAGTTCTTCAGCCGATAGCGAACCTGACTCGAAAGCTGAGTGTACGTCGCTGACGGTCGCCTCCAGAATCTCGAACTCGGCGGAGTTGGAGCAGCCGACCGCGACGGCCAGTATGCATACGGCAGCGCGCAACGGTGCGGCGCCTGATCGTTTACGGGGCATGACCTGAGGCCGTGGGTTGTCGGATGGGGTTTGCAGGAAATAACGAATATCCTAGCGAACCGTCATCATCCGCGCCTGCCCGGAGCCCCCTGTACTTGCCCGATACAGATATACACCGCTTGCGGCATCGTCCCTGGACCAGGTGACACCGTACCTGCCTGGCGTGACGTGCTGCTTTGTCCACGACGCCAGGCTGCGACCGAGGAGGTCATGGACCGAGATCGTGACCACCGACGGTCGCGACACCGAATACGCGATCGTAGTTGAATTGGTCACCGGATTAGGAAAGTTCTGTTGGAGCTCGACCTCAACTGTCGACGTTGTCAGCTCGCGTACGCCGGTCGGAATTGCGGCTGTGTCGAGTCGATATGCACCATTACTCCTGGTCACGAAATAGATCCATCGTGTCCCCTCACCAAACCGCATGTCCTCGACCGGCCCGGTCAGCGACAAGGGAAACGATTGCCAGTTCGTACCACCATCCCGACTAGAGAAGATCACGGGCTTTCCATCAGACCTCCGTCCCGCCACGTACACCGTCGCAGAGACAGAATCATAGAGTACGTGCGTCAGAATCTCGTTTGGAGGAGCCGCAAACACCGGTACCCAGCTTGCGCCACCGTCGGTCGACCTCCGCACGTGATCGTAGGTCGTCACAAATATGATGTCGGCCTCCTCGCCTGCGAAGTCGACGCTGTTGACCGCGTGCAGCGGGGACACGTCGCTCCACGTTTCTCCAAAGTCTGTTGATTTAATCAGTAGGTGACCCGCAAACCCCTCGGCGCCGCCAGCCAGCACGACGCCGGGCGCCGATTCTTTTGCAGCAACGACAAGCACGTTCCCCTCGACGGTGGCGCCAAAAACGATTGACCACGTCGTGTCGCCGAACGGGCGGCGATAGAGTGCGCGATCACCGGCGGCGTATGTTTCGCCACAAATGGTCGGATCGGGGAAACCAGCCATGCTGGTAATTCGCGATGTCAGTGAATCAGCAATTCCGTGACTGCGGGACTCGAATTCACCACCCATTTGGCTGCAGTAGATGAGCGGCGTCCCACTCTTGTCTGTTGAAACTCCAGCTCCGATCGCCCACCCTATGGGGCCACTCTTGTGGGCATAAACGGTCTCCACCGTAAGCGAGTCGAGGGCAATCTGGTTCCATGTAGTATCTCCGCTCGTATCCTCAATCCGCCACATCACCCCGTTGCCATCCGTGCCTACGGCGACGACACCGCCGTATAGTGAAATTGACGTCGCGCGTTTGTCACCGAGGCCGAGATACTGTAGGCCGTCTTGGGCCTCTGCTGAACGAGGTGGGGCTAGGAGGACTGCGACCGCAATGACTAATGCGGGCATCAGAATGGTCTTAAACGCGCTCTGCATTTCCCCACCTCCTTCTTGTGTCGATACCGTCGCGGGTGCGTGAGTTAGACAGCGAGACGCCGTCGGAGATTCCGTTCGCCCATCCGTCGGCGTCCTAAGGAACTATCCTACAGGCTCCTCGGGGCATATCCGCCCCCTGCCCCGTCGCGGCCGGATATCGATCGCCTCCACAGATCACTTTATTGCCAGTGAGTCACTACATCCTTTCACGAAAGTCGATGGGCCAGAGCATGCGTGTGTTAGTTACGTGGGGTTCAAAACGAGGCGGAACCGAGGGCATAGGGCGAATCCTCGCAACAGCGCTAGAGGATCTCGGGATTGAAACCGTTGCGGTTTCATCTGACGGCGTAGTCGACCTTGCCGGGTTTGATGCGGCAATAATCGGGGGTGCACTGTATGCCGGGCGCTGGCCCCGAAGTGTCAAACAATTTGCTCGCCGACACGCGAAAGCGTTGCGCGACATCCCCGTCTGGTTGTTCTCGAGTGGCCCGCTTGACGACTCGGCAAACATCAACGTCATCCCGCCAACCAGTCAGGTCAACCGTCTCATCGAGCAAACCGGGGCACGCGGACACAAGACGTTCGGCGGAAGGCTCAAGGAAGACGCGCGCGGATTTCCCGCGAGTGCTATGGCCAAGAACATGGCGGGAGACTGGCGTGACGAAGTGCAGATCCGCGAGTGGGCAAAAGACATCGCGGCACGCCTACCACTAGCTGTTACCCGGTGAAGTACAGATAGGCCGCAATGATCAGGACGATCACGAGCGCAGAGGCAGCGACGTCCTTCCAGTTCCAACTTGCGCGAGAAGCAGCCCGGTCTTCGCTAGTCAACGTGCCGTACGTGAGTCCGCTGATCTGCTCGTAGGACGGCGGCGCGGTCATATAGCTGACGACAACCATTACGAATACACAGATCAGGAAGATTACGAGGCTGTAGTACTGGAAGAAGATGTTGTTGATCACCCAGAAGAACGATCCCGGTTCGTACGCAAAGCCGTCGATCAGTGAGACGGGCGTGTCGATGATGAGCCTGAAAAGGCCAAGCGCGAAACCCACGACAAGCGCGGCGAGACAGCCGTGGCGATTCAATCGTTTGTTGAATACCCCCAGAAAGAACACGACGAATATCGGCGGTGCGAGGTACGCCTGGACACCCTGCAGGTAGTCGTACAGGCCGCGGCCGCCCTGGATCACGGGTATCCACGCGAGCCCAATTACGACCATGGCTGCCGTAGCGACGCGACCCATCCAGACGAGGTGTTGTTCGGACTTCCCCGGACGGAGGCGGCTGTAGAAGTCCATTGTGAATAGCGTCGACGAAGCGTTAAAGACGCCGGCGAGCGAGCTCATCAGGGCAGCGAGGAGTCCGGCGACGACGATACCGCGTACACCGATCGGCAGCACGTGCGCCACGAGCAGCGGAAAGGCGGCCTGTGCGTTCTCCCTTACCAACTCCCCGTCTTCGTTCATGAGCGCCTCTTGCAGCGAGGCAATCTGGCCCGATTCGGCGAGCGCAAAGGCGATAATCCCCGGGATGATGAAGATGAATACCGGTAACAGCTTCAAAAGGGCGGCCGCGATCGTACCGCGGCGTGCCTCCTGTTCGTTGGGTGCGCCGAGCGTCCGCTGCACGATGTACTGATCGGTGGTCCAGTACCAGAGTCCGATAATCGGTGCAGCGAACAGCATTCCGAGCCACGGATACTGATCGTTGAAGTACCATGCCATCCGCCCGCTCTCACGTACGGGCGCCCAAGTCGACGCAACGCCCTCCGGGACAAGCGGCTTCCAGAGGTTGAACATCCCGGAACCGGCAATTGCCTTGAGCTCACCCCAGCCCCCAATTGCCTGGAGACCGAAGATGAGGACGAGGAAAGAACCGACGATGAGGACCAGCGTCTGCAGGGCTTCGGTGTAGGCGACCGCCCGCAGGCCGCCGAGGATCGTGTAGATGCCTGTGAAGACAATGACGAGTACCGATCCGATCCAGAAACTGTTCATCCCAAGGAAGCGGATGTCGGGAAGAAGCACGCTGAAGACCACACCGCCGGCGAAGATCCCGACCGCGATCTTGGTCAGGACATAGGCGACGAGGGAAATGATCGAGAGCAAAGTGCGTGCGGCGGGCGAGAAGCGCCGCTCGAGAAACTCGGGCATGGTGAACACCTTCGAGCGCATATAGAAGGGCACCATGACCCAACCAAGCACCAGCAGACACCAGGCGTGTAGTTCGTAGTGCGCAAGCGCTACGCCATCGGTTGCTCCAGACCCGGCCAGACCAACGAGGTGCTCAGATCCGATGTTTGACGCAAATACCGAGGCACCAACTATCAGCCATCCCAGGTTTCGGCCGGCCAGGAAGTAGTCGGTTGTCGTGTTGCTCTTTTGCCGGATGACCCAGTAGGCCAGCCCGAGTATCACGCCGAAGTAGGCTGCGATGATGATCCAGTCGAGCGTGGCGAGCGTGCTCACGTCAAGGACTCACGGGAAATGCACATTGGAGCGAACGGCCCAAGAACGTCGAACCCACTCTTATTCGCAAGATGGACGGGCCATCCGTTTCCCCTACAGGCTGATCCAAGTAATCCCGATTGCAGAGTTGCAGGGCACTGCCGACCATGTTGTTGCAAACAACCGCCAACGCATCGAGGGCCACTGCCATGAGCGAAGTAATCCTTGACATCACCAGAGTCCGCCTGCCCATGCGAACGCTCGCCTTTGTCAGAAACGTCGGGCCGTACGCCGGCGAC
The DNA here is from genome assembly GCA_028284545.1 of Rhodothermales bacterium. Lineage (GTDB taxonomy): Bacteria > Bacteroidota > Rhodothermia > Rhodothermales > JABDKH01 > JANQRN01. The sequence goes on from JANQRN010000049.1 coordinate 11,466, forward strand.
GCGGCACTTTTCGAGCGCCTGTTTGGTCGGGTTGTGGCGTCGTTGTCGAAACGCAATCTAATGGGACCAGACAGCCAGGCAATCACCGTCTATCACGACGATCCCGAATCCGTACCGGCTGACGAGCAGCGAATCAGCGTCGGCTTCTCCGTTCCGGAGGGGACGACACCCGACGGCGACGTGCAAGTCATGACGCTTCCCGAGTCCGACTACGTCGTCGGCTCGTTTGAGCTGCTTCCGCACGAGTACGGCCGCGCGTGGACGGATACGTACGCCTACATGGGCGAGCACGCATTCACCCCGAGCGGCGGACCGATGTACGAGGCGTACAAGAACGACCCTCGTGAACACCCCGAAGGCAAACACCTCGTCGACATCTGCGTCGCCGTGAACTAGTAGCCAACGACCAGCGGTGAGCCGAGTTATCGCACTGCCGTCTTGAGTCGCCTGAACTCATCAGGTGTGAGTAGCCCTTCGTCCAGGAGTTGCGCTCCGGCCAGCAGTCCGTCTTCGGGTTCGCCCACCTGAATTACCTCTGCAAAAGCGCGAACGAGCTCGCGTTTGCGGTAGGCGTAGTCTTTTTGATCTAGTAGGTCAGCAGCCAACAAACGGTCCAGCTCCTGAAGGCCGGATCGAAGACCATCTAGATCTGCCTCACGTCGCTCATCGAGGTAAACGGGACCATCACCGAAGTCCGCTATGCCCAGCCGCAGGTTGTGGCTATCCACCTGCCGCCCCAACGTGAACAAGTCGATCAGCTGGCCAAAACCAAGCAGGCCGAAGGTGAACAGCCAGAGGAAACCCGTACCGGTCTTGCCCAGATAGAACCGCTGAATACCGCAGATTCCGAACAGGGCCGCGCACCAGAAAAGGTACGCCAGTGCTTTGTCTTTCATCGTCGTGGCTGTTGTAGAATACTCACGCTACGAAAAATGGGGCCAGAGGTTACCATTTCGCCGACACCCGTATTGTTACATCCACCAATTGGCGTGTCGGTGAAGCATGGGTGCACTAAACTCAGTCCCAGTTTCTACAGTACACTTGCCTTCGTGCCACCCGCCTACAGACTACAACACGCTTGATGCTGCCATCGCCTGGCGCGCCTGTAACGGCGCGGTCCGTACTAAAGGACGTATTCGGATACGATAGTTTCCGCGAAAACCAGGAGACAATCGTCGAGACACTAATCGCGGGCAGCGATATCTTCGCGCTGATGCCGACGGGGAGCGGCAAGTCGCTTTGCTACCAGATTCCTTCGATTGTACGACCGGGTGTTGGTGTGGTCATCTCACCACTGATCGCGCTCATGCAGGATCAGGTTGAAGACCTCCGCCAGAACGGGGTGGAAGCATACTTTCTCAACTCGAGCCTCCCGTACGAAGATGCCAGGCGGGTGGAACAACTCGCCGTCGAAGGTAAATGCGACCTTCTCTACGTGGCTCCGGAGCGCCTTCTGACGGGGCAGTTCCAGCGTCTACTCGATCAGCTGAATCCGGCCCTCTTCGCAATAGACGAGGCTCACTGCGTTTCGCAGTGGGGACACGACTTCCGGCCCGAGTACCTCAGAATAGCCGAGGTAACCGGACGTTTCCCCGGCGTGCCGCGCATTGCGCTCACGGCAACCGCTGACCAAGCCACACGCTTTGACATCACATCCAAGCTTCAGCTTGCCAACGCGAAACATGTTATCGCGTCCTTTGACCGACCCAATATCTTCTATCGGGTTCGGCTAAAACATCGGGACAAGCAGCAACTGCTCACCGTTCTAAAGACACACGGCGAAGGCGTCTCAGGCATCGTGTACGTCCGCACCCGAAAGCGCGTCGAGTCTATCGCGGCGTGGCTCACGTCTCAGGGAATACCGGCGCTACCATACCATGCTGGTCTCGATGCTGCCACCCGCGCCGACAATCAGCAGCAATTCCAGATGCACGATGGGATCGTTATGGTCGCCACCGTCGCCTTCGGGATGGGAATTGACAAACCCGACATTCGCTGCGTGATTCACCTCGACCTGCCCTCGAGCATGGAGGCGTACTATCAGGAAACTGGCCGAGCCGGGCGCGACGGCGAGCCTGCCACGGCGTGGTTGTTCTATTCCATGGCCGACGTGATCAGTATGCGTGCCCTGCAGCAGCGGTCGGAAGGACCCATCGAATTCCAAGCCGTACAGCAGCGCAAGCTCAACGCCTTCCTCGGCTTCTGCGAGAGCCCAGAATGCAGGCGCAAAACGTTACTCGACTATTTTGGCGAAGCATATGACGCACCATGTAACGCCTGTGATAACTGTACCGAGGTTGCCGAAACATGGGATGGGACAATCGCTGCGCAAAAGGCACTGTCGTGCGTATACCGCACGGGACAGCGGTTTGGTGCAGCGTACCTGATCGACGTACTCACCGGAAATGCGACGCCGCGGATGCAGCGCTTCGGCCACGATGCAATTTCGACATTTGGCGTAGGCACCGACCTCACTCCCGGCCAGTGGCACTCGGTCTTTCGACAGCTTCTGGCCGCCGGTTACCTGGACACCGACCTTGCCTCGAAGCGCGGATTCAAGTTGACTGAGCGAAGTCGCGGAGTACTGTCTCAGGGCGAAACGGTCCGTTTTCGCCAGGATCCTCAACCGCTCACCGGCTCGCGACCCACCCGGCGCCGGGGCAGGCAGGCCGCTGAGATCGAGATTGACCCTTCGAACCCGAAAGCGGTTGCGCTTTGGGAATCCCTCCGCGATCTGCGATTAGAATTGTCGAAGGACCTTGGCGTGCCGCCGTACGTGATATTTCATGACCGCACACTCAAAGCGATGGTAGCCGATCCGCCGACCCGGCGAGACGGCCTCCTCGAGATCTCGGGAGTTGGCCAGACTAAGCTCGAGCGTTTCGGAGACCAGTTCTTCCAGGTGATCGAAGAATGGAGAGAATAACGTCAAAGCAAGTGACGAGAATATGACAGATCTGACTTCGCGACATACGGCGTTTGTTCGGCTACACGAAGCGGGATGCTTTGTTATGCCCAACCCCTGGGATGCCGGCTCCGCGCGAATGATGGCGGCCCTCGGTGCCGAAGCGCTCGCAACAACCAGCTCCGGCCACGCCTTTACACTGGGACTGACAGACGGCGGCCAGGTCAGTCGCGACGAAGCGTTGCAGCACGCGCATGAGATTGTCCGGGCAACGCCGCTTCCGGTGAATGGCGATCTGGAAAACGGATATGGCGATGACCCCGAAATCGTGGCGGCAACCATCCGTCTCGCCGCCGATACCGGGCTGTCGGGTTGCTCCATCGAGGACAGCACGCTCCGGGACGGAGATCAGTCTTATCCGTTTGCGCTTGCGGTTGAGCGTGTCGCTGCCGCTGCCGACGCAGCGCGTAGCCTGAACCGACCGTTTGTCTTCACGGCGCGGGCAGACGGCGTTATGATCGGCTCGTACGACATGGAAGAGGCGATCCGGCGGATCGTCGCGTTTGAAGACGTCGGGGCTGACGTCGTCTACGTGCCGATCCCTCCCTCCATGGCTGACCTTGAGCGAATATGCACGTCTGTTTCGTGTCCCGTCAACGCACTGGCGGCCGGCGCCTTCCTTCGGCAGTCACATGAGGCGTTTGCTGCCGCGGGGGTCCGGCGCATCTCACTGGGTTCTTCGATCGCACGTGCAACCCAGCGGGTGATTCACGACACTGTTGGGAGCATGCTCCAGTCGGGCGACTTTTCGGCGCTGGCGAACTCCATCAGCGGCAGCGTTGTCGATGACATGTTGACGAATGAGTAGCCGGTACCGACTCACTGCTCATACCAGTTGACAGACACCCGGTCAATTTCTCTACGACGCACGTCGAACCGAATGAAGTGCGTGCTTGGCCCCCCGCCTTCGAGGAACAGGTTGACATTCTTCCAGGACCGCTCTCCGCGACTCTGCGCATCCGCCACCGTGAAGAAGTGGACGTAAACGTAGTCGGTGGAGTCGACCGCCTCGCGATAATATTGCCTTGCGAGACCAGCGGAGTCCGCCGGTGGCGCAAATGCCAATAGATTCTCCGGTCGGAGGCGAAACGCGTCGAACGCGTACTGGTATTCGTCGGGGTCGTCGCGGCGTGAAAGGTGACCCAGCAGTCGTTCCCTCCTGGCATCTACGGTGTCGCGGAGGTCACGATACGCCTTTTCGAAATCCGCCAGCAATTGCCTGTCGGGAAGTGGCCCGTAGCCATAGATCGAGGTCGCGAACGCCACGCCCAGCACACCGGGTGCATCAACGGTCATACTGACGTCGGTACTGTCGGATATTCGAAAGTCATCGGGCTTCGGGTCGGCGGATTGAGCGGCGAGGTCGCTCAGGGGAATCGTACATCCAAACGCAACCAGGAGGATGCCGACAATGGTTGCCCTATGGTCTGCTACCGTCATAACGTACTTCCTCCATTAACCGGCTAGCGAGTCACATGCACGACAACCGCGTTTGCAACTGTCCGCTCCCCGTCCGCGTCGAACTGACCGTTGTCCGAAGGGTGATTCACCACTCCCCTGCCTGCTACCCACATTGTTGTGGAGCCACCCCCATCGAGGTTCAACGCATACTGTGCGCCCAGAGATCTCATGACGAGGGCGAGTTCCGGAATCGTAAGGCCGGCTGATTGCGTACTGCGCCCGTCCGCCGTAACCAGGAGTAACGTATTGTCGGCCGTGACGCCCGCCGCGGTGCGCGGATGGTGCGTCAGATTGAAGCTAACATCAGCGGACTCCACTACCACGCCGTCCCAGATCAACATTGGGCCCGCCGCGAGCACATCAGAAAACTCGGACATCATCTGCCAAGCCGGAAGGTGGGCCCGGGTGATGACCGCGTCACCGTGGCTCGTAGCGAGCGCTCCCTGCTCAGAGATCCGGCTCTCCCGATTCTCGTCTCGTCGCAGCACCTCCCCATCGTCTTGAAGGAATACCGCAGGAGCGCCGTCGCGCTCGAAATAAGAACCGTTTACGGCCGCGACCGCCCCGATCATCGAGGCCAGACTACTGGTTGAGGCTCTACCGGAGTCAGTCTGAACAACATCCACAGATAAACCCTGTGCATTCATGTCGACCTCAAGAACGCTCAGGAACTGCGGCAAACCGAGCAGATGATCAAAGTGATGCGAGCGTACCAGGACGCCAGGGGCAACCACATCAACCTTCCACTCCGCTCGTTCCATCGCGGCTGCGACAGGATCTGACTGCGCGGTGACGGCACTCGCGCTGAAGCACGCCGCGCAGACAAACGCCAGGACCTTCTTCACGTGTCTATCGGGCAAATCTATCGGGCAAATCTATCGGGCAACGCTATCGGGCAACTCTATCAGGCAAATCTATCGGGCAACTCTGTCGGGCAGCTCTGTCGGGCAACTCGGTCGGGCAACCAGCAGTTCTATCTGACAGCGAGCAGCGCTATCGGACAACCGTCATACGTCGCGTTTGACGCACCGGGCCCGACTCAGCTACGTAGAAGTAGATCCCTGCCGGCCATCCCCGGGCGTCTACGTTAACCTCCTTCCGTCCTGCCGTCAATCGCTCGTCGACAAGCGTCGCCATCCTCCTGCCAAGAACATCGTAGACATTGACACGCAAATTGACCGGCTCCCGAACTTCAATCGCGAATTTGGTGACATCCGCAAACGGTTCGGGGTGGTTCGGTAGAAGCTGTACGATCGGCCCCGCATTGTAAGCGTTGTCCGCATCGTCTATCGAAACCTCTACGCCGTTTCGGATCTCAATCGACCAGACCTTCGACCAACCACCCAGCGCGCTGCGTACCCGCCAATGGTAGGTACCATTGACAGTGATATCAGCCGTGTAGTGCCGACCCGGGCTATCGACTTCAAGCACGACGTCGGTGAAGTCTACGTCGGTAGCGAGCTGAAACAGCGACACACCCCCATCGGGCTCCGTCCAGAAGAAATCGACCTGCCCGGCGTCCAGCGCGACGTCGTTGGCCGGAGCGGCATGGTGCGGTACCGTATGCTCTTCTCCGGTGTCGATGCGTAAGACCGTCCCAACTTCCGGCATATCGGCATCGTACGGTGCCTCACTCCCACCATTCCAATTGACGAGAACGGTCTTGTGCAGCACGGGGTCTCCAAGAGCACCGGTGTCTCCTGCAAAGAAGTTGTCGTATCCGCCCGAGCCCGGAGTCACATCGGCGGGATAGTACCAGGTGACAACATCCGTGTACGGATCATTCACGTTGCCTGATACGGCATGGTCACCGCTGAGATCAAACTCGCCGTTCTCATTGCGGTCGCGCACCACGGGAATCATGCGAACATCGTCTGAGGGATCATCGGGCGTGTCGCTCCCGATACTCCACAATTCGAAGGGGACCGACATTGAGGTGCCAGCCGCGGGGTCGATTGACGCGTCTCCGCCTCCTGGTGTGAACCGCATCTCAAAATCGGTAGGAAAGATGCGCTCAAACGATTCACCCTGCGCCGACACGACAGACAGGAAACTGGTCGTGTCGGTCGCCGGGCCGAAGTTGATCCCTTCTGACTCAACGTGAAGTCCCCACGTCGAGCTGTTCGTTGACTGGTTGCGACCGTCTTGCGGTCGATCGCGGCCGTGCACCCACGGAAAACCGGTACGATTGAATGCGAAGGCAGCCATATCGGGAGGCGTCAATAATCCCGCCGCATTCGCTACAAGCATGATCTTTGTCGACGCCCCAAACTCGATGGTAGAGGTTCCTGTCGAAAAGGAACGGAGACTTGACCATGGGCCAACCTCAGCGTCGGTCTTTCCACGAACACGCCACGAGTACGTCGCGTTTGCGTCGAGACTATCAAGTCGAAAGAACTCCTGCGAAGCGGCAATCAGCTCCGTCCCCGAAGGGGTCGTCAGTTCCAAATCATATCGATGTGCACCCGGGACTGCGTACCAGTCCAGGAACAGGTAGGTCGGAAGATCCGTAGCGCCGTCTATGGGAGAAGCAAGGCTGGGCGCATCAAGTGCCGAAGGCCTGTCGGCGGCTGTACCGCTGTGAGCGGTCAAGGCTGCGAGCAGAACGACCGTTGCGGCCCTCGCAATCTGTGTGGTGATGGCTTGCATGGTCATGGCGGTAGCGCTCGTTCGTGCGTGCATCGGAGTATCTAACTATACGGTCTAGCTCGGGCGAATGCGAGACCTGCGGACGTCATTCGCTTGCCTCGAACCCCTCCCTGCGGTAATCTCCGTGATTCACCAGACTTCGCGCTATATGCGAGCCCCAGATCAAGGAATTTTGCCCTACACCGTCCCACTGCTCCTGCTTGCGCTGCTCCTTGCGGTTGGCAGCCGAGAAGCCGCAGCCCAGCGGACGACCGCCCCAAACGACGTTCCCGAGGTCACTCGATCCTATGCGATCCAGGGTGCGACAATCACCGTCGCGCCCGGCCAGACTATCGAGAATGGAACGATCGTCTTTCGCGACGGCGTAATCGTCGCGGTAGGGAGCAATCTCGCCATCCCGGCAGACGCTAACGTAGTCGAGGCGGACTCGATGTTCGTCTATCCAGCCTTTATCGACGGACTGTCGCATGTCGGCATCACTGAACCAAAGAACGAGAACCAGCCCAGACCGCCTGATCCTGGTAACCCCGAGTACGCGCGCGCGGGGATCCAGCCCGATCGCTCAGCAGCAGATTTGATCGAGACCGATGCGAGTGCACTTGCCAAGCATCGGGAAGCGGGCTTCGCGGTCGCCAACATCGTCCCGTATGGACGAATGCTTCCAGGCTACTCTGCGGTCACTAGCCTTACCCCGGCAGGACCGGCCTATATGAATCCATCGGCTGGGCTCTACACCAAGCTTCAGGGTGCGCGGGGCGTCTACCCCGGTACGCCCGTGGGCGTCATGGCAAAACTCCGGCAGCTGTTCCGCGTCTCGGCGCAGCACCAGGAGTGGGCAGCGGCCTACGAAGCAGATCCGGCAAACCTGATGCACCCGCCAGGCGACGCGGTACTCGAAGCGTTGCAGCCGGTGGTCAAGAAAGAAGCACCGGTATTATTCCACGCGAACTCCGCGCTCGAAGTCCAGCGGGCTATGCGACTGCAGGACGACCTCGGCTTCGACCTCGTAATTGCAGGCGCAAAGCAGGCACCAGAGATGGTCTCTTTGCTTGCCGAAAGCGGACTGCCCATCATCTACTCCGTCGAACTACCGAAGGAAGACAAGAAGAAATCCGACGCGGATAGTACCACTGCGCCGCCATCGTACAACAGTGCTTTCAAGAGCAACGACGAGGGTGACATCGAAGCCGAGCGCGAGAACCTGGAAGCGCGACGCGCAGAGACGCGGCAGCGCTATATGGAGGGCGCGGCGGCTTTGGAGAAAGCCGGCGTTGCGTTTGGATTTACTGGCGTGGACGTTAAAACCGCTGACATCGTGGCCAACGTTCGCAAGATGGTCGCGGCGGGGTTGTCCGAGGACGCCGCACTTGCAGGCCTTACGATCAACAACGCTCGCATACTCGGAATCGACCGCAGCGTTGGCACACTCGAACCCGGGAAGCTCGCCAACATCGTGATAACAACTGCGCCGGTGTTCGAGAAGGACTCGGCTATCAGACACGTCTTCGTTAACGGCCATCCTACCGAAGTCGAGGCCAAGAAGGCCAAGACCGGGAACGGCGGCGAAGCCGGTCCAGAAGCGGAAGCCTTCGCAGGCGTCTGGCGATTCCTCGTTGATTCACCGGACGGGCCGATTCCCGGACGATTCGAACTCGAGGTATCCGGGGGTAGCCTCGAGGGCACGGCGTCCTCAAGCGCTTCAGGTGACGCTGATCTCCAAGACATCGAGATCGATGGCGACGACATCTCATTCACGTTTCAGACACCGGACTGGGGAGAGATCAGGGTCACCGCCACCCGAAGCGATGACCGATGGAATGGACAGCTAAACGTGCAGGGTGTCGGCGACATCCCGTTCACTGCGCGACGCGGACCTGGAGGGGCACGATAGCATGACGAACCATGAATCCGGACTAATGAACATGGAACAGCCAATGGCCAACCGGTCGGTACGGGCAGCAACGGTGCGAGTCGCGGCGATCCTTGTAATGGCGGCGATGGGCTCGCCCGCAGCCAGCGTCGCACAGGATGGTAACCTCGTAGTTCGCAACGCGACGGTCATTACCGTGACGGGTGATGTACTGGAGTCGGCCGATGTGCTTGTACGCAATGGCAAGATCGCCGCCGTGGGGGCAGACGTTATTGCGCCGGCGGGTGTCAGGGAAATCGACGCCAGCGGCAAGTATGTAATGCCCGGGATCCTCGATGCCCACTCACACATCGCGCTGACCACCGTCAACGAAGGGTCCAACCCAGTCACGGCTGAAGTCACGATGGAGGACTCGGTTGATCCGTTTCAAGTGAGCATCTATCGCGCCCTCGCGGGCGGCGTGACCACCGCGCATTTGATGCACGGCTCCGCGAACGTCATCGGCGGCCAAAACGAAACGATCAAGCTCCGCTACGGCGTCAGAACTCCAGATGAGCTCCGATTCGAAGGCGCGCCGAGAACGATCAAGTTCGCACTGGGCGAGAACCCGACCCGGGTACACGGCGGCTCGGGTAACAAGAACCCCTCCACCCGAATGGGAGTCGAGCTCGTGCTCCGCAACGCGTTCGAAGAGGGCAAGCGCTACATGGAAGCGTGGGATACATACAACGCTTCCGTGGCGTCGCAAGGCAACCGAAGACGTGGCAATCGCGGGATGTCGGCGACTGCGATGCCCCCCGAGTATAACCTCAGACTGGAGACAATCGCAGACATTCTGCGGGGTGACATCCTGGTGCACGCACACTCGTATCGAGCTGACGAAATCCTGATGCTGATGGAGGTGCTCGGCGACTACGGAGTGAACAAGATCACGTTCCAGCATGCCAACGAGGCGTTCAAGGTAGCACCGGAACTCGCTGAGTTTGGTGCGTCGGCGTCCATATTTGCTGACTGGTGGGCGTACAAGTTCGAGGTGTACTACTCAACGGCCTACAACGCGGCGATTCTGACTCGAAACGACGTTTCGACCTCGATTAATTCAGATTCGGGTGAGCTGATTCGACACCTGTATCACGAGGCCGCCAAGTCACAGAAGTATGGCGGCCTCACCGATGCGGAGGCACTCGCCTTGATCACCATCAATCCGGCCAAGCAATTGGGAATTGACGATCGCGTAGGCTCAATAGAGGTCGGCAAAGACGGCGACCTGGCGATCTTCTCCGAGCACCCCCTTTCGGTCTACGCGATCAACGAAATGACGATCGTAGACGGAAACTTGTTGTTCGACCGCGCCAACGATCCAGACGACATGCGGCTGATGGTGAATCCGGATGAAGAAGTTCCGGAGACGATGATCCGGTATTGGGAAACCGACATGCACCAGTGCATGCAGAACACCGAGTGGCTCTTTGGAATCTCGGCCGACCAACTCTCTTACTGAACCTATGCGTACATCACTCATGATGCGTTCTTTCATGACGCGCTCCGTTGCCGGTCTGCTTGTTGCAGGGTTTGGTTTTGGCGTCCCGAATGCGGCCCTGTCGCAGGAGACTGACCGTACCGCGCTTACCAACGCTCGGATTGTTACGGTTGAATTTGGAGTAATCGAGAGCGGAGTCGTTCTCATCGAGGACGGTCGCATCGCTGCGGTCGGCGCAAATGTCGACGTGCCGACAGGTACGACTACGATTGACGTGGCTGGCCACACCGTGTATCCGGGTATGGTAGATTCGGGCACGCGACTAGGGCTGTCTGAAGTCGGATCTGATCCGCGAACACAAGACTTCCGGGAGAACGGCAACCTGACGCCGCACGTCAAGGCGTTGACCGCCGTGAACCCCAACTCTGTCCTCATTCCAGTGACGCGCGTCAGCGGCGTCCTGACGGCACTTGCCGAACCGACGGGTGGGCTGTTTCCGGGGACGGCAGCCTTCATCAATCTCCACGGCTACACGCCGGAGCAGATGTATGTCGAGGGCTCCTCAACTATGGTCATGCAGTTTCCGGTGACGGGTCGCCGTGGCAGTTTCGATCAGCGCTCCGATGATGACATCGAGAAGGCGTCGAAGGAAGCGATGAAAACGCTCAACGACATGTGGGACCGCGCGCACCTTATGGCCCGACTGGAATCGGTGTACGAGGCTGACCCCGAAATGGAACGAACTACCGAGTACGTACCCGAGGTATCGGCGCTGGTCCCCGTGGTCAATGGGGACATGGCGCTGATGATAGTCGTCAATCGTGCCGCGGATATCGAGAAGGCGATCGACTGGGTGCAGGAACGAGAAGTGGCGCTACCGATCTTCTCCGGGTGTGCCGAAGGTTGGAGGGTGGCATCCAAGATCGCAGCGGCGGGCATTCCCTGCATCGTTGGTCCCGTTCAATCACTTCCTACGCGGGCCTCAGATCGATTTGACCGCGCCTACGCAAACGCCGGACTCCTCCACAAGGCGGGAGTCAAGGTTGCGCTGCGTACCGGAGAGTCGGAGAACGTAAGAAACCTCCCGTTTCATGCCGGTTTTGCGGCAGCCTACGGTCTTGGAAAAGAAGAAGCGCTCCGTGCGGTAACGCTCAATCCGGCAGAGATCTTCGGCGTCGCCGAGCACATCGGTTCGATATCCGTCGGGAAGCTCGCGAACCTGTTCGTAGCGGATGGAGACCCCTTCGAAACGAAGACAAGTATCAAGTATGTTTTCATCGAGGGCCACAACATACCGATGGAGAGCCGGCACACTCGACTATATGACGAGTTCCTGAACCGGAGTCGCTAGCAGCCGAGGTCAGCTCGCGCCACGGGGTCGTTTGCCGGAATGCAATTCCCCGACGGCACGGACGCGGGTTGATATCGCATGAGGTCTGGATCGCGCAGGGAGACCTCGAGGAACACGACGAGCTCATCCATCTCCTGCTGCGTTAGGTGGAGCGGCTGAAACCGGGGGGCCTTGACCTCTGGCGGCACGTCGATGTCAGGAATAGCGTCGTTGTAGTACTCGACGACTTCTCGCACAGTGCCGAACGTTCCTCCGTGCCCCAGAAATGGCGAGTCCACCATGTTGTAGAGCTGCGGGACCTTGAATTTGTAAGCTTCCGCGGGATCACCCAGGAACGCACCTCGACCAAGGTCAGGCGGCCCCTTGAGGTCCGCCATGCCAAGCGCGTAGAAGGCCATCGAGCTCAGTGCGGGGCCAGTGTGGCACGTCTCGCATAGACCCTTGCCGACAAAGACGAGCGCACCCCGCTTCTCGACATCCGACATTGCGTTGTACTCTCCGCGCAACCACCGCTGAAACGGTGCCCTGTTTGCCATCACTGTCCGCTCATAGGCGGCTATCGCCAGACCAACGTTGACCAGCGTTACGGGCTCGCCAGGGAAGGCCTCCTCCCAGAGCGTGGAGTAGGTAGCGTCATTGACAACGATTGATGAATCCAGGTCAGACATTCGGTGCACCGTGAGCGCCGCGATCGCCTGGGTCTCCAGCCCCTCGAAACCGAGTGCGTTCGTTTCACTGGGTGTGCCGGGGAGCCATGCGGCTTCCGTGCCTTCGTTCATGGCGCCCGCGCCCATCGAGCCGTCCCAGTGCATCAACCTTTGAAAAGCGGAGTTCAGTACTGTGGGCGAACGAAGTACGGGCGCGTCTACGTCGGCGTCGGCGTAGCCTGGATCCGGTATACGACCCTCGCCCGCCGTTCCCCATCCCGAACCGCCCTCGCCGATTGACTGCTGCCGACCCGCCTGGAAGCCAGCTGCGGCGTGATGACAGGTCGCACACGAGTACGTACCAGCACCAACACTACGAAGCGGGCTCGTGGCAAGCGCTGTCTCATGAAACAGGAGCTTGCCAAGCTCAACCTTGGCGGCTGTCAGCGCATTTGCTGGATCCTGGGGGATTTCGGAAAAGTCGTCGCTCGCCGGCAGATAGAACTCGTCGAGTCGTCGCTGGCCGTCGAGTGTCAGTGCCGCCTCGAGCTCGGCGTCAAGATCACGACGCGGCGGTTCGACGTTCGCAAGTTCGCAACCCGCGAGTAACACCCCACCGGCGATCGCGCACGCAAGGCCACCGACAATTGTGGCTCTTAGAGTGCGCATACGAACTTCCAGATCGGCGACCACCCACTTGATCCAATCGCGGAATTCGCGCGAACGCGCCAGTAGTAGGTGTACCCCTGCACCAGCGCGTGGATGTCCTGCTCTGTACCTCGAACACGGAGGTCCGCTACCTTTCGATCCATATCCGGCTGCATGGACATTTCGATGTCGTAGCTCAATGCACCCTTTGACGGCTCCCATTTGAGCTCGACGTTTGTTGGCATGTCGACCGTCTCCGGGGCCGGATACTTTTGAAACGGAATTGGTGGGACGATCGCCGTCGTCGATGGGGTGAATACCCAGGTCGGCGACCACGAACTGACGAGGTCTGCCACATCGTGCGCCCGAACCCGCCAGTAGTATGGCACTCCCAATTCAAGATCTTTGACGGTGAACGCGGAAACCGTAGTGCCTGTCTCTCGCGCGACTACATTCTCAAACGTGGGGTCCCGGGCTACCTCCACGTCGTAGCGCGCTCCGCCTTTTGGAACAAGCCATTCCAGCACTACCGCGTTCGGATTGTTTGTCGAACCATCAAGAGGTAGGACCATCCGGGGAGACGCGATCCCGGACTCGTCGGGTTCACCACCGGTGTCGCAACCAAGGGGCACCACGACCAGAAGCAATAGTAGCGCACACGCGCCAGCGCGCTGGAGTATTCCGTTCATCGCCTGTACGGGCTTCGTCTATGACTCACCGTGTCGAAGTCAAAATACGAGAGCCTTGTCGCGCGTGCCGTTGATGTAGGGGATCCACCTACGCTGCGGTAGTGGTGGGCTGCGGCGCGTGATAAACCTAGTTAGTCAGCCGCGATCCGGGCAACAAGTTCTTTTACGAGCTTGAACGTAACCGCCGCTGTCACATCGTTGATGTCACGGTTGGGGTTCAATTCTACAATGTCGCCTCCCACCACGGGACCAGGAGCTGACCAGATAAGGGCAATCACGTCACGAACACTTAGACCGCCCGGCTCGTGGTGAGATACACCGGGCGCAAATGCAGGGTCGAGACCGTCGAGGTCGATGCTGAACCACGTTGCTCCGTGCGGCAATTCAGAAGGCCCTGGTAGCGGGCGGCCAGCCGGATAGGCGTTCACCGCGTACTTCTCGATTGCCGCCGCCTGGACGGCATTGACGGTCCGCAGCCCGACCTGCGTCAAGCTGGCGGCGAGCCCCCTCTCCATGATGCGTGCCATCGGTGAGGCGTGCGAATACTCGTTGTTGTCAAATTCGGGATACAGATCCGGATGCGCGTCGACCTGAATCAGGTGCGGCGCGTCGAAGCCTGCCTGTTTCCGCCCGGTCAAAACGGGCCAGGTCACGGAGTGGTCGCCGCCGAGAAACACGGTGCTGCCCTCTGCGCAGATCACTGCGGCGGCATCCCGGATAGTCTCGAAGTCGACTGAAGACTCTGGTAGGTGCAGATCCCCAGCATCTACAAACACCCACTCGTCGCCGAGATCACATCCGCTTTCTGACACGAGGTTGCTCATGCCACTTGACATGAGCCTTCGAACGACAGCCGGTGCTTCCGCTGCGCCGCGCATGTATGACGAATTCTTGTCGGTGGGAAGGCCTAGAAGCCGAACCGGAGTACCCATCGCAATAATGAGAAGCTGGTCAGAGGAAGAACCTTACCGCGGCGACTGCGACGATCAGCACGAGCAAACGGTGGATCCAGACGTCTGCATCGGGAACACGGGCAACGAAGCGGACGGCGAGCCACGCGCCGATCGCCTGGAAGAGCGCCATCGCAAACCCGTAGACGAGGTGGACCTGGTCATGGTAGAAGAAGATCGCGAGGGCCGCGATGCAATACACGAACACAATCAGAAGCTTCACACCGTTGGCGGAGCGAAGTGTGTACCCTGCCGCAAGCACGAGTCCGGCTAACAGGAAGATGCCGACGCCTGCCTGAATGAACCCTCCGTAGATGCCGATGCCAAAGAAGACCAGAAGCGTCAGTGGGTTCCGGTTTCGTGCGAGGTCCCGCGGCTTTTCGTGCAACCACCTGCCCGGCTTGACCAGCAGGAAGAAGAACATGAAGACCATCAGTCCACCAATCGCGTAGTTCATGGCCTCCACGCTGAGACCAACCGCAATTCGCGAACCGACGATCGCACCGGCGATCGATGGAATCACCAGCCACCACGCACCCTCGAATGAGGTGATCCCCTTGCGCTGAAACCCGCGAAGTCCTACGGCACTCTGAATCAGCGCGCCGATGCGGTTTGTACCGTTGGCGACTGGCGCCGGCAGCCCACAGATGAAGACAAAGATCGGAAGTGTGATCAGGGAGCCACTTCCGGCCAGCGTGTTGATGACACCCGCGAGGATCCCACCAACCGCAAAGGCCAGGGCATTCCAGAAACTGATATCAAAACCGATGGATTCGAACACGAATACAGCGCAAACAAGGACGGGCGTCAGCCGATTGCCGGCCCACCGATCCCGAACACCCGCTTCAGGTAGCTAGTGTGTGAGAATGATGCACCCGTCGGCCGCACCATGCGAATGTAACCACGTTGTCGCTCAAATCCCGCGGACTCCAGTCGGCGTCTGAAGCTGTCGTGTAGATCCGGAACATCAATGAGGACTGGTCCATTCTCGCCAAGGTTTCGTGCGACCAGATCAACTGCTGCTGATCCATCACCTTCATCTCGGACAACAACCGGGCCCACCTGCCGGACCTGTCGACCCCGCCGCCCTAGACAATATCCAAGCACCCTCCCACTTTCCGACATCAACGCGAGAGACAAGTCAGGTGCTCTCCGGATGAGATCGCCAAGGATGGAGGAACGATCCACGCCGTACACCTCCGCGTCGAGTGCAAGTACGTCATCGGCGACGGCATGCGATGGTCCGAACTGTTGAATCGATCGTTGCGCGGCGGCGCCGGACGCCCGCAGCGGTTTGGCTCCGTCGGCGTGCGTGTTGGCCGACCGGAGCATTCTTGATACTTCAGCTACTCTTTCAAAGCCAAGACGTTGATATACCTGTTCTCCCGCGACGGTGGCGTCTAGGGCTGCTGTGAGTCCGCGCGTTTCCGCTTCGCGGATGCAGTGTTCCGTGAGCACCGTAGCGAGACCCCGACGACGGAAGTCGGGGTGGGTCATCACCATGCCTATCCATGCGAGGCGTGGGACGTACGGCAGGTACAGTGCCGTCGCGGCAAGCTGATCGCCGTCCTCGATCGCAAACCCACGGCCCGCTGATAACATCATGTGCCAGTCGCCCGCCGTCTGATTCCATCCGATCAGCTTCGAAAGTGCACTACATCTCGCGACAGTCTCCGGCTCAGGGTGGAGTACTATCAAGGAGCAACCTCCACGAACACCGGGCTTGCCCAGGCCATCTGACCGTTTCGCTGCCTCACTCGCGGATAGAGATAGTGGTTGCCCGGAGACAACTGAATCTGCTCGGTTGCAGAAAGCATCGTAGACCCTTCGCGCACCAACCGGTGCCAGAGATAACTCTCTGCAGGAAACGGACCGGTGAATCCGGCGGCACTTGATTCGCTCAATTCTGCCGCCGTCACCGACCTGACGGCCTCGGCGGGCTGACGCAGGTGCAGATCGAAGACGGTGTCCTGCCCTCCGCGAAGCTGTAGCACAACCGCCTGATTCGGATTCTGGCGATATGCTCCCCTTCTCCCGGTGTACGACCTCACACGAAGCATGTGGGGGTCCTTCACCCTCACCGAGTGTCGCCGCTGTTCGTCAAACGGCCCCGACTGCAGGCAGGGAAAAGCAGCCTCTATGCGTCCCCGCCTGACTCCGATATCAAACTCCCAATCGCACACGCGGTCCAGGCTGAGGTCGCCCCACGGCCCCCAGCCATACTCGAACCGCACCTGAAAGGTGCCGTCGTCCCGTCTGCTGGCAGCGACATCGTCTTGCCCGAGTTGCAGGTGAACAGCACCGTCGACTACCAAATCTACGGAGTCGATCTCGTCGCGGGCGTTGACAATGACATCCGCCTGAACCTCGCCTGAGGAGCGTACCGTGGAACCCATGGGGCTGCCATCAACTTCAAAGACTATAGCGATACGGTCTCCCGTCAATGCAATCGTGCGCCGGGCCCGGATGCCCTCCATGATTGACGCTCGCGTGAGTTCGTCGGCCCAGACGCCAAGCAAGCCTTCACCATATGCACCAGGAAACCCGCGGTGGTTATCGCTTGACGCGACGAAGCCAAATCGAAGGCCTCGGTCAAGGGCCGCTCGCGCGGTGTTCCGCGACACGCGGCCACCCATCGAGTGGTTGAAGTACGGAAACGGACCCGCGTCGTCTTCACTGTTGCCGTGCTCGGAGTATATCTCCACGACCGGAGAGCAAACCTCCTCGAATACGTCCCAGTTGACGCCACGATGACCGGTTGCGTACGCGAGGTGGTGCGGGATCATCAAGCCAGCGTGCGCAATTGTATACTCACGAAGCGCAGTGACGGTGTCAGGTGTTATCAACGGTGCAGACTCACCCGGCAGGATGACACAGTGGTCCCCAAAACGACTCGAGTGCCACTCGAACCCCAGGAACGACACAAACTCTCCGGCATTGTTGGCGGAGGCGTTCAGCTCCTGAACACGTGGCCAGGCCTCACGCAGCTTTTCGAATCCGGCAAGCCAGTGCTTTTCACGACCACCCTCCATCTCGTGCATGTCGTGCCAACTCGAGTGCCCGGTAAAGGCAAAAAAGTCGAGATGCGAGCGAGCAATGTCGATTGACCGCTCCAGTGACCCAAGTCCGTAGCCGAGCGCGTTGTGGTTGTGGATGTCACCAAAGAAGAGCGCGCGGTCAGGTGTCATACGCGCACCTCGAACTCTGGCACCCGCCCGGTGTCGGTGAACGAGACGAACGCCTGCCCGAATTGCGTGGCAACCTGCGCGCGGTAGTCCACGCCACTCTGCTCAAGCGCGACCTGCGGTGCGGGCGAGCTGTCCCGCATCGGAACGAGCAGGGTCAACAAACCGACTGTGGTCTCAGGTGTCTGAGTCGACACTTCAACAAAGGGATGCTTTACCGCCTCGTCTTCAGGAATGGGCAACTGAGAGGCGACCACCGACACGCCGCTGCTGCTCGCACAGTGGCCTTCCAGTCGCGCAAGCGGGCGCATGATCTCAAACGTCGACCCCGACGCGCTCACTTTTCCATCGTTCCGATGGTTCATCCCGAAGTACCTGGCCTGAATTCGCGATGCAGCGCTCCTCTTCTCCACCTTGTCAAAAACGGCGATCAGCGGCAACGCGTGTACCACCAGCACGGTGCGCATGACCATCGCGATGTCGTCATTCACCATTGCGTACGCCTCGGTGGCATC
The DNA here is from genome assembly GCA_028284545.1 of Rhodothermales bacterium. GTDB lineage: Bacteria > Bacteroidota > Rhodothermia > Rhodothermales > JABDKH01 > JANQRN01. Next base: position 29,876 of record JANQRN010000049.1, read on the forward strand.
GCTCGCCCACCACGAGTAGCCGCGACGTTCGCTTTTTCGAACGAGACGCGCACGAGCCAACGAGGCGTTGGTGCCTTCTGAGCCGTCGTGGTACTGGTGACCTGCTCCGTCGACAAGCAGGGCGCTGTGCCCAGCGGTCGTCCGCATCATCCAGCGGGGATCGCGCCACGCGTACGGTGGGCGATAGGGATCAGCGATCAGATGTTCACCGAAGCACTTCACTATTATGCTGTTGCGATCGGCGTGTTCGTGGTTGCCAGGACCGCCACTCCGCATCGCTACTGTGAGGTCGTCGGGCCGGTACCCGGTGCGCGCGACAATCCAGTCCAGGTCTGATCGCCAGAGCGTCGGACCATTGCGTGCCGGTTCCGGCTGAACTCGCTGATCGTACCACATCAGGGCCCACTCGTCGTGTTCGCCGCCGAGCTCTGTGCCAAACCACTGCGCCCTGCCGTCTTCCAGGTTGGCGGCAATCCACATCGCGACGGCCGTCCGTTTCGGATGTCCTGCTTCACCTGACTTCACGTTTCCGTTGTCACCGAAGTTCACGATGTCGTACGGATCGTCTGCCGTTGGCATGGACATGCCGACAGCAAAGTCGACGTACCCGTGCCAGTTGATCATGTCCGTCAAGTCCGCGAGATCAAATCGCTTCAGGATCGACGTAGCCTTCAGAATATTGAGTGCCGTATAGTTGGCGTAGGACACTCCTTCATGGTAGGAGCCATCGCTCTCGAAGAAGCCGCCAAAGGAACTCAGGCTGAACACCGCCTGCTCGATCCAACGCTCTGTGTCGGGGTCGCCACCGAACTGCCGGTCGTAGCAAACGGCGCCAATTGCGAGTGCTGAGGCCGGGACGGCCTTCAGGTTGGTCGAGTCGAGGATAATGTGGCGCCGCGAGAGGTCCACCCGATCTTCCGGTCGGTGTTCGAAGTAGGTACTCGTCTCATCGCGAGTCCAGCCCACCACGCGATCGGGGTAGCGCATACCCCAGATACTCCGGAAGCACGGCTCGCAGCCCTTGTCTTTCATCGTCCCAATCCAGGCTTGGCGCTCCTGGTCGTCGACCAGCGACCCGAGCCAGTCTGAGCACACCGCAACGGCGATTAGGGTACTCGAGGCGCGCTGGATACCGACAACGTCCTCACCAGCCTCGAGGAAGTAGTCCCACCTGTCAAACTTCATTATTGTGCGTATACACTCGGCCGACAGTTCGCCGGCGTCGCGGTCATCGGTCATGAGGAACAGCATCGCCAGTTCCTGCGCGGCATCGCTCAACCGCACGATGTGGAACAACTGATCGTTGTACCGAACCTCCTCAGCGATAAACCGCCGCAAATCGTCGCGGTCTATGGATGCCAGCCGCTCCCGGAGACTGCTGAACGCGTCGGACTCGAAGTTGCGCCGCATTCGTACGAGGTCAGCGGAATCGAAGAACAGTCCGTACGCAAGTTCGCCGTCGCGTACGTCGCGATTACTTTGCGCGTGGCCGCCAGGAAGCAAGTCGTCTGCCGACCGGTGCCAGAACGAACTCGCCAGCGACAATCCGGCAACGGTCACCGGACCACGCCCCAGTACTTCAGTCAGAAATCTCCTGCGGGAAACGGGCATATCTTCCACTCCTATATTGCGCAACCCCATTCTAACCCCCGCGCGCCAATCCGGCAATGAACGAACTCGACTACGCCGTTGTCGCTGTTTATGGCGCCCTGGTGCTCTCCGCGGGGTTCGTTGTGTCTCGTTTCAACAAGAAAACGAGCGACTACTTCAAGGGAGGCGGTAGCATCCCATGGGGGCTTTCTGCGGTGTCCCTCTTCATTTCGGGGTTCTCCGCATTCATGTTTGTCGGTGCTGCGGGCTTCGCGTATCGCAACGGCTCAGCCGCGATCGTGCTCTTCAGCCTGGCCGCCCCCGCCTACATGTTTGGCTACTTCCTGTACGGCAGACTCTGGCGCCGCACTCGGCTCGATACGCCGATGCAGTTTCTCACGCGACGTTACTCGGCCGGCACCACCTACTTCTACACGCTGTTCTCGGTCATTCCGAACGTGCTGGTCCTGGGCATATCTATATACACGCTCTGCGTCTTCATCGCGACCGCGTTTGGTTTCCACGACGCCACGTTTACCGTAGCCGGCGCCTCGTTGTCTGGAATACAGACGTGCATGCTCGTCGCCGGCCTCGTGATCCTCGCCTATACACTGCTGGGCGGTCTCTGGGCGGTCATGGTAACCGACTCCCTCCAGTTCATCGTCCTCTTCATCGCCTCACTGATCGTCCTGCCGGTCGCTTACCTGTTCCTCGGCGATGGCTCCATTGGCAGCGGTGTCTCGCGACTGATCAACGAAGCACCCGACGGTTTTCTCGGGCTGAAGCTCAAAGACCGCCCCTCACTCTTCTGGGTTGCTTACGGAATCAACATTGTACTCGGGTACAACGTTAACTGGCATATCGCGCAGCGGTACTATAGCGTGCCAGACGAACGCGATACGCGCAAGATGGCGAAATGGTGTGCGATTCTAAGCCTGATACTGCCGTTAATGTGGATCCTGCCAGTACTCGCCTCTCGCGTGCTGTATCCGGATCTCGCTTCCATGTTTCCCCAACTTGCCGAACCCACCGAAGCTGCGTTCGTGGCGCTGGCACTCGACGTGCTGCCACACGGCATGCTGGGAATAATCGTATCCGCGATGTTCGCCGCAACGATGAGTTCCGCGGATACGTCGCTCAACTGGCTAGCCGCGGTCGTTACCAAAGACGCCTACGTGCCGATTCGCACCCGAGTCGCCGGCAGGGCGCCGTCAGAGCGAACGCAACTCATCTTCGGGAAACTCAGCGTTGCTGCGATGGGACTCATCGCGATCTGGATTGCCTTCAACATGGAGAAGCTGGGGGGCGTCTTTGACGTACACACCAAGGCATCGTCACTGTACAGCGCTCCGATGTTCATCCCCGTCATGCTGGGGCTCGTAATCACACGCACTCCCTGGTGGTCAGGCGTCGCCTCGTTTGCGTTCGGCGTGGTATCAATCGTAGCCGTTAGTCTGCTCGCCAACCTTTCGCAGGGGATGCCGGCGGATTCCCTGGCCGTAGTGTTTACCGATATCAATTTGAGGTTGTTCGGGATGGACGTCACACGGTACGAGCTGCAGATGTTGACGGGCATAATTTCGACAACCGCTTTCTTCTTTGCGTCCACACTTGTCAAGAGGCGCGAGGGCGCCTACGCAGACCGGGTCGCAGCCTTCGAACGCGATCTCATGACTCCAGCGTTTGCGGATGAGTCCGGCCCGCGCAACCTACGGGGCTTGACGGCCTACCAGCTTGTGGGGCGCCTGTCACTGATCATTGGCGGGATGCTCATTCTGGCTGTTCTTCCAACGATGCGAGACCCGGGTTGGGTACTCAACCTCGTGGGCGGATTGCTGGCTGCCGGCTTTGGCTACACCGTACTTGCCGGCGTCAGAAAACTGCGGGCAGAGTTCGAGGAGTAGCTCGCGCAACACAAAACGCCTCGCCCAATGTTAGAATCAACAGCAGCCAGGACGATTGTCGTGAGCGCCGTCCAGCTCTGGTCGAGTCTGGAGCACACCCCGGACGCGAATCGCGAACATGCCCTCGCGATGGCCCGGCGCGCGGCAATGCCGGCAAGCCCCAAAGTGCCCCGGCCCGACCTCGTCGTTATGCCGGAGAGCGTCGCCATGCTGTGCTACCCGGACGGTCGCCCCGACTTCACGTATCGCGATGTCGCGGATCCGATACCGGGCAAGCTCGCGTCATCGTTCGCTTCGATCGCGCGCGACACGGGCGTAAACCTGGTGGTCGGACTAATAGAGGACCGCGGGCCAGACCATCCCTGTCAAAACACGGCGCTCGTATTCAACAGGGCAGGGATTTTGGTTGGCCGATACGACAAGACTCACGAACCCGACATCTGCCGCAGTGAACAAGACGCTGGTGTCGGAAGCGAAGTCCCCGTGTTTGACCTCGACATTGGCCGGGTAGGGATCATGATCTGCTGGGACCTGATCTCGCCAGAGATCGCACAAATCCTGATGCTTAAGGGGGCCGACCTGATCTGCTTTCCGCATATGATCGGACTTCCGACTGTCGCCAGTTTCGCAACCACCCTGCGAGCTAGAGCAATCGACACTGGTCTGCCACTCGTGGCGGCAGGAATGCGCGACGCCCACAATCATAACGGCTGTCAGGATGGGATCTGCCCGACGTGCATACTCGACGAGACGGGAAACATCATCGCGCAGACTGACCAGGCCGCGGCCGACGTCGTCACCGCTCCCGTGACACTAAGGAGCGACGCGGCCAATCGCCGACGCGTCGCGGCGTCAAACCAGGACCGGCGGCTCGATGTCTATGCCCGGGAATACGCCCGTCTGAGCAACGACAGCAACAACGATCGCGACAACAAAAGCGGCAACAAAAGCGGCAACAAAAGCGGCAACGACAGAAGTAACGATCAGGCCCGTCGGCACGACTAGCCTCGACGGTACGACCGCGAGGGCGTCAACGCAATACGATCATCTGTCGCGTGTCAGCCTGCCCGCCCGCCACCAACCGGTAGTAGTAAACGCCGTCTGCAAGATCGGTCGCTGAGATAGTAACGTTGTGCTCACCAACACCAACGTGCCCGAGCGCCATTGTTTTCAGTCGACGACCGAGGATGTCGTGGATCTCCAGACTGACGTCTCCTGTCCGCCCAACTTCGAAGCGAACGGTCGTCCGCGAACGCAATGGGTTCGGATAGTTCTGGTACAACCTCAGGCTACGAGGCGCCTCACGTTCGACCGCCGTCGCGCCCTGGGCGATGTACGAACGAATCCACTCCAGAGCCGGTCGCTCCTCTCCACCCGCGCGCACCAGGAATGCATCCTGGGTCGTACGCCAGTGGCCCACTCGCCATCCCCACATCGTCACGCCCTCGACAGCCGGATGCTCCCACAGGACAGGGAAGATCCGCTGCATATCGCGGAGCTGGTTTGCATCCGAAACTGCGTCGGAGATCAGACCGTTGCCACTCGGGTCACCGTCGACGTCGAACTCGGTGATCTGTATCGGCAGCCCGGTTGCTGCCAGCAGGTCCAGCACCGCAGCGATCGGCGCTCCCGGGCGTGTCGAGAACGCGTGTCCCTGAATACCAATCTTGTCGACGAGATTGCGGTCTGCCAGTAGGTTGACGATATCGAGATACCTGTTGGCCTCCGCGGTGTTGCTGAGGATTCCGAAGTCATTAATGACAAGCGGAGTGCCCTCTGGAAAGATATCGCGCGCCATCTCGAACGCGGTGATGACCCAATCCCACCCCGTGGTCCCTGAACCACCAAGCGCTTCGACATAGTTTCCACTTCCCGCATCTCCAGGCTGGTCGCTTGGCGGATCGTGCAGCGGTTCGTTCACCACTTCCACAAAATCAAGGTCTGGATAGCGAGCCGCTACCGCACGAAACCACTCGTCGATCTCGGCGAGCTGCTCGTTAGCCGGCAACGACGCGATCCACTCGGGTTGTTGGTTACCCCAAACCAGGACATGGAACCGGAACGGTAGGCCGTTATCCTTCGCGAGCGCGTACGCGGCATCAAGCGCGTCCCAGTTCATCACGTCGCGGGTGGCTTCAACACTCCCCCACTTGCCGGCGTTCTCGGGCGTCACCTGGTTCCAGTAGTACTCGAAGTAAGGTCGTTGCGCCGGACTGTACAGGTTACCCAGGAACTTGCCAGCCCCCTCAGCCAATCTCTCGTCCGGGAGATTGGGCGGTGCCGGCGCGACGATCTTGAGATCGTCAAGGTAGATGACGTCACCGACGTTACTCGCAAACGAGAGATGAATGGGAGCTCGTACGACGGTCTCCGCGTCGTCGATGATGAACTCGAAGGAAAATTCCTGCCAATCTGTAGTGACCGTCTGCTCGGTAAGCCTTCCATACTCCATGAACGACTGGTTGCCTACGGTGAAGCTT
>JANQRN010000051.1 GCA_028284545.1 Rhodothermales bacterium
CTAGCCCGCGGAGGTTCGCTCCAGCCGCTGCGATCAATTGAATGGGTCCGGCTCCAGTCGGGAGATACACTTAGAACAGAAGTTGGACCGGCAGTTCCGACAGGGTTCTCGCCTGAAGTGTCCTACCTGATAACCCACGTCCTGAAAGATCCCGAGGCGCGGGCACCGGCATTTGGGCGTGCGGGGCCACTCGAACTTCCTTTCCCCGCCGCAGTCAAGACCGGAACATCGAAGGACTACCGAGACAACGTCGCCGTTGGGTACACCCCACGCTACACGGTTGCGGTATGGGCTGGCAACTTTGACGGCGCACCTATGCAGCAAGTAAGTGGTGTCAGCGGCGCGGCACCACTCATGCGGGCGATACTGCTTGAGCTCGGATCAGCTGGAGAGTTCAAACAACCGGCGGGAGTCGAGTTTGCGCGAGTGTGTACGGCCTCTGGCAAACGTCCAGGATCTGCCTGCAATGCGAAGACGGCACAGCCGTTCATTCGTGGGACGGCGCCGGTAGACACTTGTGACGTCCATCGTCGCGTTGCGATCGGCGACGGGGTGTACCAGGTGCTCACAGTTCACCCCCCTGAATACCACGAGTGGATGCGACAGTCGGGGTTGGCGGTTCACGGAACTATTGACCCCAAACTGCCCGCGACCGGCCCGTCAGACCAGTCTCAACTTCCTACCATCCTGTACCCGGCTCATGGAGCTACGTTCGCAATCGACCCGGTGCTGAATCCGGAGTTTCAGCGACTCGCCTTCAAAGCCATTACGCCGGACGGTACAGCGAGCGTCGAATGGACCGTGAACGACACCCCGGTCGCTGGGCAGTTGTGGTCGCTGCAACCCGGCACGCACGCAATTCGGATCATCGCCACACGTCAAGACGGGACTGTAGTAAGAAGCAGGCCGCACACGATCAGCGTCGTCGGAAGCAGCTAACACGTGCAGCGATCCAGCCAGGATTCACAATGTTAAACCCAGATTCGGAACTACACCCGCTGCTCCAAACCCACCGAAAGGATGGCGTTGTCCACTGGATCGGCATCCGCCCAAGAGCCAAATCGGACATGCAGTCCGTTGAGTCAGTGATCGCCCGACAGAACCTTGGTTTGGAAGGCGACCACTACTCCCTGAAGGGTGGCAAGCGCCAGGTGACGTTGATCCAGGCTGAGCACCTCGCAGCAGTTGCAAGCATTCTCGGATACCCAGCAGTTGACCCGCTACTCACCCGACGCAACATCGTGGTGATGGGCATTAATCTGACCGCACTCAAGAACAGACGGTTTCGCGTTGGCGATGCCGTCCTCGAGTATGCAGGTGAGTGCCATCCGTGCTCACGCATGGAAGAAAACCTCGGAAGCGGCGGGTACAATGCCATGCGCGGTCACGGGGGCATACTTGCCCGCGTCATCCAGGACGGCACGATCACACTTGGCGACGCGGTCGCGCCGATCACGATAAAAGAACAGTACGATATCCAATGATCTATCCGCATCATCGCGGTTGGCACGTTACCCTGGGAGCGGTCGCCTTCCTCGTTCTGTTGGCAGGTTGTGGCAGGAGTGCAGACGGTATCCGCACCGAGCGTGTCCGGCTCCAGGTAAGCGCTGAGACCGAGCCGTACACGCCGACCTATGACGGAGCGCTTCGCGTGATCAGTACGACGCCATCTGGACAACTCTTCGATGTCGGCCCGACTACGAACATTACCGTTACGTTTTCCAAACCTATGGTCGCGCTTGGCGATGACCGCGTGGTCGATGCCGACATTTTCGAGGTCGTCCCGGCCATCGAAGGCGAAGCGTTCTGGTATGGCTCGCAAACGCTGGTCTTCTCCCCAGACGAACACCTCGCTCCTTCCACCAATTACGAGGTATCAGTCCGACCACCGTTCACCGCTCTCGATGGTGAGGTACTAGCGGAGCCGCTCACGTGGTCATTCGCCACACCGCGACCGCAGCTACTCGCTGCCGATCCTGCTGCGGGATACGAGCACTTGCCCTTACGGCCAACCTTTCGCCTTGCGTTTAATCAGCCGGTAGATGCCGAACGCCTGACACCGTTTGTTCGCGTTGAGACTTCGCGTGCGGTATCGGTTACCGTCGACCAGGACAGCGTTTCGTCTGTTCTGGTCAGGGTAGTCGAAGATCTTCCGCGTGGTGCGCCGGTACGGCTCACGCTACTCGCGGGGATGATGGGCTCCACGGGTGACCTTGCTCTGCCAGAAGACGTCAACCTCAGCTACAGGACGTACGGTGCGCCGGCTCTACTGGACGTATCTACTTCGACGGGGCGCCAGCGAGCTGACGGCCCCTTCGATCCGGGCGGCCGCCTTGTCCTGCGATTCAACAATCCTGTTGCACCCGCGACACTCAGTCGTGCCTTGAGTATTACGCCGGGAACTGTGGACAGCCTATACGGCACCGCGCGCCGCGAGCACGTCGTAATGGCCGAGCTGGCTCCAGACGAGCAATACACGCTAAACCTCGTCGGACTCGAAGACATCTACGGCCAACCAATGGCACAAACGCGGCGGACTTTCCAGACGGGCCCCTATCAGCCACAGCTCACGGTTGACCAGGGTTTGCTGGTTATTGAAGCCGACCAGGAGGCCGCAATTGGGCTTTCAGCCGTCAACGTTGAGGGGCTTGCCCTCGGTGCGCGCCGTATCGCACGCGACGAGATTGTCCGAGCGGCCGCCGAGAATACCTGGGAGTATCCTCGCGAAATGGAGCTTGAGGGCTTGCCGGTTGCGCCGTTCCATCTCGAACTGGAGACCAATCGATGGAAACAAGCGCCGATCCACCTGGACACGCTATTGACGGATGGCACGGGGATCGTCGCTGTTCGGCTAGTGGCCCCGCGTCAGGACGGCTGGTACGGCTCGCGCGAATATCGCGCACTGGTGCAGGTAACCCGGCTTGGCGTCACCGCCAAGTTCTCTCCTCATCAAAACGTCGTCCTGGTTACCGACCTTGCGACCGGAGACCCAATCGAAGGCGCGACCGTCGAAATCCGCGACAACTCCGACACGATTCGATGGACTGGAGAGACAAGCGCAGACGGGACGGCCCAAAGCCCTGGCTGGGAAGAACTGGGAATCCCTCGCGAGCGTTGGTCAGCACCGCGTCAGTACGCGATTGTCCGGCTCGGGGAAGACACAGCGTTTCTGGCGAGCGACAACAACTCGGGCATTGAGCCCTACCGGATGAATGTCAATTACGACTGGTCACCGGAACCGACGACACTCACCGGCACGGTGTTCACCGATCGCGGGCTGTATCGCGTTGGAGAGCGGGTCCACGTGAAAGGGATCGTTCGGAAGCGCGCGGACGCAGATTGGCGTGCGTTTAGCGATTCGCTGAAAATTGTCGTTACGAGCCCACGGAACGAACAGGTGATCAACAGGATGATCGTGCCGTCAGAGCTCGGCACGTTTGATCTCGAATGGGCGATTCCAGGGTCAGCTTCGCAGGGGTACTACGGCGTGGACGTCTCAGCTCTGCGGCTTGCCGATACGGAGCGCACGTACGATCGCCCGGTCGCCTACGGCAACTTCCGCGTAGACGCATTCCGCACGAGTACGTTTGTCGTCAACGCTGAGAGTGTTGCTCCCGATTACGTAGCGGGCGATCACTTCGAGGGCACCGTCTCGGGCATGTACCTGTTCGGAAGCGCAATGGGTGGTGCCCCTACCCGGTTTTCGCTCACGCAGCGCGCATCGAGTTATGCGCCGCCGGGGTTTGAAGACTACCGGTTCGACGGCACCCGGTACTCGGAGGGCATTCCGCCGCTCTACCAGGTGCTGGCGCAGAATGACACCACCCTGGCAAGTGACGGCACGCTGGTCGTCGCAGCCCAAGTTCCGGGCAATCTGCAGGGGGTGGCAACCCGAGTTACTCTGGAAGCCACGGTAGAAGATCCGTCCCGCCAAGCACTGGCTGGACGCAGTTCAGCTGTTGTGCATCCTGCGATGTTCTACGTTGGTCTGAAGCCGCGAACTACCTTCGTCGACCTGACAGACTCGCGCAC
>JANQRN010000052.1 GCA_028284545.1 Rhodothermales bacterium
CACCGGCTATGAAAAGATGCTCTTGCTCGCGAATCCGTTTCTGCTGCCATTCGACTGCTACCTGTTGCGTTACAAGCCCGGTACCGGCGTGCCGGAACACACGGATCCCGTCGATGGAAAACGTCACTATCGCTTGAACATCGTATTGCGGCGCGCACGGCGGGGTGGCGAGTTCGTGTGTGTGGCACCGATGTACGACGGGCGCCGCGTTAAGCTCTTCAGGCCGGATGTGTCCGCACACAGTGTCACCGCCGTGGAGTCCGGCACACGCTATGTGTTGAGCATCGGTTGGATCCTGCGAGGAACCTGACCCTTTCCGCGGTAAAGGACTGAGCGTGAGTTGAACCTTCTCCCGCTGGTCCGGGACACAGTCATACATACCCCACTGGATCCATACGTTATGTGGAACAAGGCTGCTGCCGTTCTCACCCTCGCCATCGGCGTCCTGCTGATGGGCTACTACGCCGCCGAGCCGTGGCTCGTGACGTTCGTCGATTATGGGCCCTATTTCTCCAGCGAGTATGACGGACCGATCGACGAGCTCCCCGTGCAGTCGTCGGTCGCACTCGAGCGTTTCGGACGCGTGGTTTACACCCTGGAAGCCCGGCGTCTGCCTGATGAAGAGGCGAGCGTTTTGGTGCTGAGGCGTCCGGATGGCCGGACGAGGTGGGCGCTCGTTCCAGTGAAAGATGACGGCGAACTCGGAACGGTGAAACTCGTGTTCGCACGTATGACCTGGTACGGAGGTTGGCGGGTGGCCATACAACCGTCGCGCACCGAGGGCGGGGGGCTGTATCTCAACGTCGTCGGTGGCTTCCGCTTCTTCAACCATAGCTGGTAGCTGGTTTGAAGAACACGAGGTGCACTTGGGTGTAGAATCGAACAAGGTCGCCGGAGTCTGGTTGCATGCGTTTTGCTCTCGTTATCGGCTGTCTCTTCCTCATGATTTCCGCCACGGTATGGTCGGACGATATTCGCCCCGGTGCGAATCGCTCTATCTCGCCGTGGTCGTCGCAGATCTTCCGAACGAGGCCCGTTCGCAGGGACCTGCCGCTTCGCGAAGAGAACATTACCGACAGTGAGGTTCTTGAGATCGAGGCGGTGATGAAGGAGATGTTTCCGGGGGCGGTTGTCTATATTTCCGCCGTCACGACCGGTTGTCCCTGCGAGGACGGGCCGGGATGCACGGACCAGGTCTGGAGTGTTGCTTTTCACGACGACGCCAGCAGCGAACTCGCGCTCTCGCGCATCGATGACGAGTGGCAGGTTGGTCCCCTGCAGGACTGGTGGCTCATTCGCGATCGCATCTTCGCGTTGTGGCGATCAGCGCGGCGCGGAGCCGCGGACAACGATGGAATCAGCTTCGAGGAGTTCACGCGGCGAATGGATGAGCACAACCTGGCGTTCCCGGCGTGCTCAGCGGACCTCGCGACTGACGACGCCTGATTGATTCTGTCCTCAAGGGCCTTTAGCGAGCACCGCGGCTCGCATGAGCCCACGCCGCTGCTTCGTGGTTCGTGTAAACAGTTTGTAAATACCCTACCGCAAAGGCCGTCCCGCTCTCGACGGTGAAGACAACCATCGCCTACGCTCTTTGCTCCAGTATCCGGAGCAGGGAGAAAGGCATGAATCATTTCCGCTTTGTCTTGATCGTGTCTCTTGGGTCGCAGCTGCCTCGCTTTCCGGTTGCGCTTCCTATGTCACGCCGGGAGGGGCCGTGGATCTGTCGCTGATCGAGTCGGACGACATTGCCGAGCTCATGGCGCGCGAGCCGGCAGCGGGATTCCCGGCCAACATCGCGCTGGTACGGGTACAGCCGTGGAACTATCTGGCTGACCGCACCGACATCTACGGGCATGGCGACTTTGCGGTTGTGACTTCGCGAGAGCTGTTCGACGACACCGACTTCGACACGATCGAGGCTTGGGGCTCTGTTCGCGACGTGGCACCCATGAGCCGCATGTTGTTGCCGGCTCACTTGCGTTCCGTCACCGACCTGCGCACGGCTGCCGCCAAGGTGCGTGCGGACATGCTTCTCGTGTTCACCGTCGATACGTCGTTTCGGGTGGACGACAAGGCGATCGGGCCCCTCAGCGTCATCTCGCTGGGAACGTTTCGCGACAGAGAGACCGTCGTAACTTCGGTTGCCTCGGCATTGTTGGTCGACGTGCGTACCGGTTTCATCTACGGCGTCGCTGAAGCGACCGCCACCGAGCAGAAGGAAACGAGCGCCTGGACGTCGCGACGCGCCATCGACA
>JANQRN010000057.1 GCA_028284545.1 Rhodothermales bacterium
CTGCGCTCCAGCCGCGAGCGCGACTTGCGGGTGGTAGAAACGTTTTGAGGCCGCCGCACCGCTTTCGCCGACGGACAGGTTGTACGACGCCGACGTAGAAGCCGAAACCATGATCGCGGTCGAGTCATCCGCCGTTTCGAGAGATAACTGCGAATCAGGAGCCACGAGCACGTCCAGCAGCGTCATGTGACGAAGGCGTACGTTGTCGCCGTGACCGGCAGAGAGGTGCGACCCGACACTGATGTAGCCACTGTCGGCGGGGACTATTGTAATCTGACGCGGCGCGCCATCTGCGACGCTGTTGGCGAAGATGAGCGAGTCTTGCGATCCTTCGCCAAACCATTCTCGCTGAAAGCGAAAGCCAGCGCGATCAGACTTCAACCAGGCAGACGATCGTCCGGTCTCGTCGGAGGTCACCCGCACCGTGAAGTCACCGGTCGGGACGTTGTAGGCAAACGGCTGTGAAGGTCGACCGGTGACGGGAAACTCGGCGAACCCGCCGGGCATCGTTTCGAGGAGCATGCCATCGCGGTAGGAGACCTCTCCCGTTGAATTCCGAACAGCAGAGTTACCCCCGCCTATCCAGACTCGGTGCAGGTTTGAAGAGCTCACCCCTGTCTCGATCGTCGATGTCTCGGGGGTGTCTGCGGATGTTATCCGCGCCGCGGGTCGACCGTCGGCAAAGATCGAGGTCCAGGAGGCATTCGCATGCGCGAGGACCTGGTCAACCTCAGTGGACATGTACAAACCCGTCCTGGTGGCGCCGAGCCAGGTTGGGTCGGAGTGGGACCACGAGTTGTTCGTCGAATCGACTGTGAGTTGTACGATGTCATCCGCGTAGTTCGGGTCGTACACGTCGATGACGTGCAGGCCCGCGTCGTTTCGCTCCATCCGAAGTGGCACGAGGGCGTGACCCCCACGTCTGGTCACGCCGTCGATCTGATACGGGCTGAAAATCATCAGGAAGCTGTCCTGATCGCGCAAGTCACGTTCGAACATATCCTTGATTTCCTGGAGGGTCTGCCGCGGTGTAATGTCGGTCGTTCGCCGGGCGATGGTCGCGTCGAGCTGATCCTTTGAATACTGATAATTGAAGAGAGCGTGCAGCGCATCGAGAACATCGTGAACGGGCTGCAGCTGGTTAAGCGGTTCGATCGTCCGCCCCGGTAGCCACCGACCGAAGAAGTCGCGTTCTTGACCAAACGCCGCCAGCACAGCCGCCGCCAGTCCGTAACAGATGCCGCCGTAGCCGGCACCGGGTTCGAGGAATCTCTGCCCGGTTGCTGCCCCCCAGAGCGCGTTAGCATCCGTGTTGACCGGACTGAAGTCCAGGAGCCCGAACGTGAAGGGTTGAGTGGACGTGTAGCTTGCCCGATCGCCGAAGGTTCTTACCCACGAGGTCCACGTTGGGTGTTCACTAGAAATTTTTCCACCGAAGTACTGAACGTCGTACCGGATTTCTCCGATCGGCTCGAAGAATGGATCATAGCCGTCGCGCAAGTCTTCGTAGTAGTTGGTTGGCCGATCCCAGTAGCTGCGTGGCCACAATGCCTCGTCCGACTGATCGAAGTTGAACAAGTTGGCGGCGGAGATTGAACGGTACTCGGGTTCTGTTGTGGTTCCCTCGACCCGGTTCAGTTCCCACTTCTCGCGGATGCGGAAACGACTCGTTCGAGCCTCGAGGTTCACATTGTCGGCACTCACCGCGACGAGAAATGTAGACGGCGATCGGAGCTCGGGGGACACGTCCCAGGCCCACACGCCGTCCGCAAGTGGTACGTCGCTTGCGAGTAGCGTACGCGGACCCGCGGGGTCGGTAGTGCGAACGAGATAGATATCCGCCGCCGACACACCGTCTTCGGTCGTAAATCGAACATCGTACGTTTCGCCGGGCTCCACAATTTCGTCTGCAGCGGGTGCCGTGAATTGCACGAAAGATCGGCCGATGTCGGCGCGAAAGGCCTGCACTTTTCCCACCGGATCGGTCCCGTATCCGACAACGATACGGCCATCACGAGAAACTCCCGTTGCAGCGTGGAGCGTCCACCCCGTCATGTCGTCACCGAGGTCCTCCAGAATGTCCTTCAGCGCCCGCGGTACCGGGCTCTGCTCGAGATTCCAGACATGCGCCCGGTTGTCCCCGGCTGTGAACGAATTGATAAGTTCACCGACGACTACAAATCCGTCGTCAGAGATTCCGTAAGCGCGCCCACCCTGGGCGGCTGGAGCTGCCAGCACAACGGGTATGCCGGGTGTATTCCACAAGACTGGTGCGTAGATGTTGTCGGATTCGGAGATCCCGCTGCCCACGATCTTGTCAGGTGACATTGCCGCCGGGATCGCCTGCCGGTAACCCACCGGCTCCGCGAGCGTTACGAGAGAGCCGCCGTCGTAGTACCATCCCGTCTGAGGCTCCGCAAACCCAAGGGACGTTGCCCCGGTTGCCGACTGCCCGTCAGGTGAGATATCAACCGCATAGCCGTAGGGGAGTCCGACGGGCATCGCGATGGGGCTGATGGTGCCGCCCGAGTAGAAGTAGACCTGACGCTCGTATCCCTCGAATAGGTCGTACTTGACGGCTGTTGCCACAAGTGTGGTTCCGTCGTCAGATACGGCGTTTACACTGCCACCGGTTAGCCCGGCAGGCCGGGCGAGTTCGGTCATGTTGCCGTCCTGCCACACCACGCCGCCGTAGCTCGGAAAACCGCCGAGGTCGGGACCACCATTTTGGCTGGAGCCGACGATGACGGCGCCATCTGATGACGCGTTGACCGCGTTCGAGGCCTTCAGGTCGTCGCGAAGAAAGCCCAGCGTTTCGAAAGTGCCGTCCCTCCAACGGAAGGCCTCACTCTGCGCCCCGTTGAGTCCGGTCGTGAAGCCCACAACCGTGTTGCCGTCGGACGAGACGTTCACGTTTCGTGCGAACTGCGGCGACGTGGCGACCTCGCCCAGGGCCTGAAACTGCTGGGCCGCCGCCGGGGCTGCTGTGAGGAGGAACAGCAACCAAAACGCGGCGGCAGCCGCACGGTGAGGGTCGTTCATCGTCTCGAGATGACTCCAGAATTGCGGAAGGTGTACATGCGGAAGAACGTGGAATGGCACACGACCAGACCACCAGGTCAGTCAAATGCCTCGCAGGGCCTGAATCCGGCGACTCGGTAGCACGATCTCGCCGTGGCTATCTTGCTATATGAAAACACACACGGGCCTGTCTCTGCTCTTCGCACCGTTGCTCCTGTTGTCCTCGTCCCTGCAGACGGTAGAGGCGCAACCAACCGTGCTCGATCCCAACATCGACGTTCGATCCGTCGTCACTGTGCCGGGTACGGCCGTTCGCGTTGTCGAAGACCGGCTGAGCGATGACCTCTTCGTGATGCGCACGTCGGGTGAGATTTATCGGGTCGATGTCGCGGGTGGCTCGCGTGTGCTTGCGTACGACGCGCAGGACCACGGCTTGCCGACGAACAACGTACTCGGACTCGCGTCGGGACCTGATGGCTCACTCTACGTTGTCGGTAACATTATCGCTGGAACTACCGTTTTTGGCCGCGTGATGCGTGGGACCCCGACCGGCGGTGGCGGTGGCGCGAGTCGAACGTGGACCGTTCTCGTCGAGTCCGAGTCTCACCTGCGATCCGCGACGGCGTTTGACCATTTCTTCAATGGCGCCGTTGTGAGCCCAGATGGCACGCACCTCTTCCTCAACAGCGGCTCGCGTACTGATCACGGTGAGATCCAGAATCAAAACGGCGCCATCGCAGACCTGCGCGAAGAGCCGATCACATCCGCGATCCTGCGGATACCGCTCGACGCCGCCGCAACAATCATACTGAAGAATGACGTCGACAGTCTGGCCGCGGGTGGGTACGTGTTTGCAGACGGCGTCCGCAATGCGTTTGACCTCGCGTTCTACAACGACTGGTTGTTCGGTACCGAGAACTCTGGAGACCGCGACGACGGCGACGAGCTAAACTGGCTGCGCGAAGGAGAGCACTACGGCTTCCCGTGGCGAATGGGCAACAATGACACGCCGATGCAATTTGCCGGATACAATCCGGCAAACGACGAGCTGTTGAATCCGTCAGCCACGGCGGTGCAGGGCGGCTTCTTCTACGACGACCCGGCGTATCCGCCGGCCCCGGCGGGCGTCAGTTTTGTGGATCCGATCCCAAACGTCGGTCCCGACGCGAATTTCTATAGAGACCCAACCAGCGGCGCAATCGTCGACGCCGATGACGCCGGAACCAGCGTCTATTCCTTCACCGCGCACCGGTCTCCGCTCGGTCTCGTCTTCGACAACTCGCGCGCACTGGCCGCGCCGTACCGCGACGCCGGGTTTGTTTTCAGTTGGACTGGAACGAGCAGCGGGCTGCTAGGGCCGTTTGGCGACTCGGGCGAAGACCTGCTCCAGTTGTCGTTATTCTATTCCACCGGTGGAGCGCTGGGGATCGACTCCATGATGGTCGAGCAGATCGCGACGGGTTTTGATCACCCGATCGATGCGGTCATGCGTGACGACAAGCTGTTTGTCATCGAGATGTCTGGAACACTGTGGGAGCTGACGTTTCCTGCTGATGCGGGCACGGGTACGTATGGAGAATCGGGCCCGAAGACTCGACTCGCCGTTCACATCGAATCGTTGTACCCGAATCCGGCGCGCGATGCGTTGCGCTTTGTAGTTCGCAGCCCCGCCGGTGAGCAGCCCGTGGTCGAAGTTGTCGACATGCTTGGTCGAGAGGTTCGTGCGGCGCACACCCTCTCGTCACCCTCCAGCGGCACTACGGGGGATTCGCGGGTCGAGGGAGATGTTGGTCTTAGTGGCCTGGCGACCGGTCTCTACGTGCTGCGCGCAACGACATCAGCGACCGTCGCGTATCGGGCCTTCCTTGTGACCGGATAGCGAGTCGCCCTCGTGCTCATCCGGACCAGGAAGGTCGATGACTGGCTGCGCCTGTACTCCAGTGGAGTGCCCTACTTCGCCGCCGGCGTCCGACGGTTTGACCGCGACGCGTCGTTGCACCCGCTCCACGAGTCTCGACAGTCGCTGCCGGTGACGCCTTGCCCAGATGCCCAGTGATGCCCGCGCGACGCCGAGCCCGCCGGCGGCCCCCGTGCCGACAAGGGCGAGGTTGGTTGCGAACTCGAACCCGGCCCCATCGACGGCAATTCCCGTCAACGTGAAACCAACGGCGCCAGCCAGCATGTAGGTGAGAAACGCCTGGCCGCCAAAGTGCTTTCGGACCTCAATCGTGGTCTCGTCGGCCCCCGACTCTAGAGAGACGTGGATCTTCTCAAGGACGAGTCCCATATCAGCTGTCGACCGCTCCCAAGAGTACGTGTCTCCGATCTCCCGGGTTGAGCCCGTACTCCCGGTCTCGCGTTGCAGGTCCGCGACAATGAGTCCCCACTCCTGCATGGACACAGAACCGTCGAGAACGTGAACAAGTTGCGTGATGAACGGCGCACCAGTAACACTTAGGGCGGGGCCCTCCACTTGCGCACTATGGGTCTGTGCTTTGACCTCGCGCGCGGCTGCTCGTACCAGGTCGGCGGGAAGGCCCAGCTCTGCTCCAATCCGCTGCAACTCATCGAGGGAGAGATTGGCGTCGGACTTGCCCGCGCGCTCCTCGTGGAGCTGCGTCGCCCGCTGAATGACTTCGCCAACTTCCTTTTCGCTAAACGATCGAGGCATTCCTGTGGGTTCGAAACGACTGGTTGAAGAGATGCAAGGTACGTGGATTCTCGGCGATTGATGCACGCTCCTTCGCCTGAGAACCAGGCCCTTATATTGCCCCGGGCGACAAAACCAGGTCGCAACCGACCAGCACCAGCGCACAAAGAGGAGGCTAGTAATGGGACACAGACGTCGGATCACTCGCCGTGGCTTCGTCGGGGGCACGACCGCGTTACTGGCATATGCCGGTCTTTCGCCGATCTCGGCCCGTGCATCCTCCGCTAATTGGAGGCGCCCCGACCAACTCGTCTCGTCACCGTTGTGGCAAGAAGCAGATGACTACGACTCCCTCGTCAAGCTGAACTACAACGAGAACCCGTACGGCCCGTCGGACGCAGTCCTCAAGGCCATGACGAAAGCCTTCAAGTACTCTATGCGGTACGGATACCCGGACGGCGGAGTCAGGTCGGTAATCGCTGAACACCACGGCGTTGGCGACCGAAACGTTCTACTCGGCGCCGGGTCGAGCGAGATCCTCGAGGTTGTTGGGCTGTCGTTGCTCGGGCGGGGGAAGAAGATCGTAGGTGTCGATACGACATTCGAAGCCGTCTACGTTCATGCCAGCGGTATCAACGCCGAAGCGATCACCGTCCCGCTCGGCGACAACTATCGGCAGGACATTCCCGCCCTCATCGAGGCGACGAACAAGCATCACGATGAAGTAGGGTTTGTCTACCTGTGCAACCCGAACAATCCGACAGGAACAACGGTCTCGGCGGCTGAAGTGCGGCAGTTGTTGGACGGGATTCCGAATGACGTACCTGTGTTAATCGACGAAGCCTACCATCACTTTGTGGAGGATCCGGATTACGCGACGTCGATTCCGTACGTGCTTGAAGGCAGGCCGGTCATCATCGCACGCACCTTTTCCAAATTGTTCGGGATGGCCGCGATGCGCCTGGGGTTTGCGATCACCACACCCGAGATGATCGCGCGGATGACGCCATACCTTACCGGCAGTATAAACGCCCTCGCGAAGTGGGGAGCAGTGGCGGCGCTGGAAGATGTTCAAGCCCAACAGCGCGTCCGCGACGTGACTGTATCGCTGCGCAAGAAGGCGGTGCGCGAGCTGGCCGAGATGGGCTACGAGTCCATTCCATCGGAGACAAACTTCTTCATGTTGCACACCGGGCGCCCGGCCCGCCGTGTTGGGGCTGCGTTTCGCCAGCGCGGCATCGCGGTTGGTCGGCTGTTCCCTCCGCTGCCGAACCACCTCCGCGTTTCGATTGGGACCGAGGACGAGATGGCGGCGTTCATGACAGCGTTCAAAGAGATTTTTGCAGCATGACGCAGCCTACAATGACATCTTTAGTCCGGGTTGTTGCCCTTTTCGCGTTCATCATCTGGCCAATTGCGGTCTCCGCGCAGGTCGTCCCGGACGCGGCGGAGACGGAGATGATTCCAGCGGATCCCGCAGACGTGAGCTCGATAGATGCAATCATTACCGCCTCGTACGACGTGATATCGGGCCCGGCAGGACCGCGTGACTGGGATCGCGAGCGGTCGCTGTTTCATCCGGACTCGCGCCACATCCCGACCTCGCCAAATCCCTCCGGCGGTAGCACCCCCCACGTGCAGCACGTGGAGGACTTCATCGAGCGTTCGAGCCAGTTCTTCGACAGCAACGGGTTCTACGAGTACGAGATTGCACGAGAAACGCAGCGCTTTGGCGACATCGCGCACGTTTTCAGCACCTACGCCTGGAGCCGCGAGAAAGATGGCCCGGTAGGTGGCCGCGGCATCAATAGTTTCCAGCTTGTCTACGACGGAACGCGGTGGTGGATTCTCTCTGTTTTTTGGTCTCAGGAGTCTGAGACAAACCCGATACCGGCAGAATTCCTGCCGAGTGGGAATTGAACTACACCATCAAACCATTGTAGCGCCCGTGCCCAATTTTTCGTTTTCCTCTACCGCCGAAGAAGTCACCGACGGTGTCTCCCTTGTCGGCAAGACCGTTGTAGTCACTGGGTTCAACTCTGGCATTGGCCTTGAAACCGCGCGCGTGCTCGCGAAGCGGGGTGCCTTCATTATCGGCGCCGCCCGGACGCTGGAGAAGGCCGAGCGCACGTTGGCTGATCTCGGTATTGACGGCGCCGCCGTAGCGTGTGAACTCAGCGAGCCCGCGTCAGTCCGCGCGGCCGTCCAGACGATTCTGGGCCTGGATCGAAGGCTGGACGTGATCATCTGCAATGCGGGAATCATGGCGTTGCCGGAGCGGCATCACAAGTACGGAATCGAACTGCAGTTCCTGACAAATCATGTTGGTCACTTCATCTTCGCGACCGGATTGGTGGATGCGCTTGCGCCTGACGGTCGCGTGGTCGTCGTAAGTAGTGGCGCTCATCACAGGGCGTCTGAGGTCGGGATCACGTTTGACGACCTGAGTGGTGAACGCAGCTACGAACCGTGGGAGCGCTACGGTCAGTCCAAGCTTGCGAACATCCTGTTTGCTCGGTCGCTGCAGCGGCGTTTTGATGGCACTTCGCGTGTGGCCAGCTCGCTGCATCCCGGCGTGATCAAGACGAATCTGGGGCGAAACAATCCGAAGGACACGCAGGCGTTCTACGAGCAGATGGACCCCGCAACACTTAAGTCGATTCCGCAGGGAGCCGCCACGCAGTGTCTTCTGGCCGCTCGCCCCGAGGCTGCGAACGCTGCAGGCCGCTACTATGCTGATTGCCAGCCGTCTCCCTCGTCTGTGCGCGCAACCGATGACGTGCTCGCCGAGCGTTTGTGGCAGGTAACAGAAGAGGTCGTGGCGGGGCTTGAATAGTGGAGCAAGGACAATCAAGAATCAAACCGGTACGATACTGACATGTCCCCGAAACACTCCAGGTCCGGCGCTCCGATTACGAGGCGTGGTTTCGCCAAGTCGGCGGTCACGGCTATCGGTCTGGGTCCGGTTCTTTCAGGCTCCAAAGTCCCCAGCGCTCCCGGAGCAAAGAGCGAGCAAGAACGCAGTAACCGTCGTTTCGATCGCAGCGGCGCGAGCCTTGGAATAGCTCTTGTCGGCCTGGGCAACTACTCGGCGAACCAGCTTGCCCCGGCACTGCAGGAAACGCAGCACGTGCACCTCGCCGGCATTGTGACCGGCACACCCGAGAAAGCGGTGACCTGGCAGGAGCGGTATCCGCAGGTGCAGGGGCACGTCTACGACTACGAGAACTTCGACCAGATCGCCGATGACGATGCCATCGACATCGTCTATGTCGTGCTGCCGAACAGCATGCACGCCGAGTTCACGATCAGGGCGGCGCGTGCAGGCAAGCATGTCATTTGCGAAAAACCGATGGCGGTGTCTGCGGACGAAGCGAGGGAAATGATCACCGCATGTGAGTCCGCTGGCGTCCACTTGAGTATTGGATACCGGCTCCACTACGAGCCGCACAATGTTGAGGCGATGCGGATCGGACAAGAGGGCGTCTTTGGCGATCCGAAGTACGTGCAGACTTCCTTTGGCTTTCGCCTTGGGAACCCGAATCAGTGGCGCTTGCGAAAGAGTCTCGCCGGCGGCGGCGCGTTGATGGATGTCGGCATCTACGCGGTGCAGGCCGCCCGCTACGTGACGGGCGAAGAGCCGATTCGGGTGACGGCACAGGAAGTGAAAACCGACCCGTTGAAGTTCGCCGAGGTCGACGAGACCGTCACGTGGCAGATGACGTTTCCCAGCGGATGTATCGCGACGTGCGCAACGAGTTATGCGGCGCGGATGGAGCGGTTGTTTTTCGCTGGCACCAGCGGCTGGGTGGAGGTACGGCCGGCGTACATCTACGGTGGGATCGGGGGTCGCACGTCTTCGGGCCCGATGGATTTGCCGGCTGTGAATCAGCAGGCCCGGCACATGGATGCGGTAGGGGAGAGCATCGCGGCGGGTACCAGGCTGAGGATCGACGGGTACGAGGGGCTTCGCGACATGGTTGTACTCGACGCGATTTACGAGAGCATCCGGACGGGTGGCGCGGTAGACCTTGCGTAGGATCGTCAGTTCGGACGCACGCGGGCCGACCGGTTTGTGGAACCCCCTCCCAAGTATGCGCTCAACTCTGTAGCTTCAAGTGGTTGCTGCCGGCAGTTGAGCCAGCGCCGCGATAAGCGCGGCGATGGGGTGTGCGCCATCACCCGAATTGGTGCCCAGAATGAAAGGTCTCAAGTTGCGCCCATCGCACCTTCTACTTTCGTTGCCGTGCCTACTGCTCCTCGTACCACAGTTCGTCAGTGCACAATTCGTCGTCACTGAAACTGACGACGCTTTCGACTACGACGTTAACGACGGCGTGTGCGCCGTATGCCGAGCCTTTGACAACAACGACAATTGTGTCACGGTCGGCGGGTGCACGTTCCATGCGGCAATTCAGAACGCAAACCTCGACCCAGATCGCAGCACAATCTCCTTTGGTGTTCTTGCGGTTTCATCTACGACCAACACTCTTCCGACGATTATCTATCCGGTGACAATCGACGGTGCCTTCCAGGGCGGCCGGGCGCATGTCGCGGGCCCGGGTCCCACACCCAACGCCCCCGGTATTCTCGTGTCTGGCATCTCAACGTCAGGATCCGTCATTCGGAACCTGGAGGTTTCCGGGTTTCCAACCGGGATAGAGTTTCGCAACAGCGATGACGGCGCCGTAACTGGGTCCTATATACATGACAACAGTGCCGGAAGTGGTCTCCTCGTCTCGGGATCGAGTCGCCGCATGACTGTTGGCGGCCCCGTCGGGTTGTCATTTGGCGACGCGCCTGGCAATGTTGTTACAGCGAACGGGCGCGGGATCCAGCTGGTTGGCAATGGCGGCAACACAGTGTACGGAAACCGAATCGGTATCGATAAAGCCGGAGCCCAAGCGGGAAACGTGATCGGTATCGTTGTTGTTGACAGCGCAGCAGCCGGCTCATTCATTGGCTCGGGTGGTGGGGGTACAGGCAACGCGATTTCCAACAGCCAGTTTGATGGGATCGCGGTTTCTGGATCTACAGTGTTCGGCGGTCCCAGCAATGTAGCAACCGGTCTCACGATCAGGGGTAACGAAATAGGCACGGGGCTAGGCGGTGAGCTTGACCACGGAAACACTCGCGGCATCACCCTGACTCGCACTGAGGATATCGTGATCAGGGACAATACTATCGGCGGCAACGGCGACGGCATATGGCTAAACGGCCGGGCAGATTCCACGCTTGTAACTAGCAACAGCATTGGCTACTCGATCTTTGGCGGGATAATTCCGAATGGCAACGGTATCGTCGTCCGCGACCTCGCGACGCGCAATGTCATCTCGGGCAACACGATCTCAGGAAACACCGAGTCCGGTATTCTTGTAACGAAAGTCAACCTCTCGCCGTCTCGCAACTTCATCGACTCCAACACGATTGGACTTTCCGGACTTGGTGATCCCGTTGGCAACGGGTACGGCATTCGGATTGTCGACGCAGATTCGAATTACATCGGCCTGCTTGGTCGGAATACAATTGCTGCAAACGACGCTGGGGTTGTGATTGAAGGGGGCGAGGCCTTCGGCAACGTCATCTCTGGCAACGACATCGGCGTCTTTGATCAGGGCAACCTTGGCAGCGGCGTCGGTCTGGTTGGCGGTGCGAACCACAATCGCATCGAGTCGAACAGCGTGGTGGGCAACTTCGTGTCCGGAATCTCACTCGTCGGTGTAGGGACGAGCGCCAACATCATCGCCGGGAATACTGTCGCAGGCCATCTCGGGGCCGGAATAATGATCTCGGATGAGGCTGCCGGTAACACCGTTGGTGGAACTGGTCCCGCCGACGGCAATTCGATCTCCTACAATTTCATCGGTGTTGTTGTGGTAGGTGCGGCCGAGAATTCTATTCTCGGTAACA
This sequence comes from Rhodothermales bacterium, assembly GCA_028284545.1. Taxonomy (GTDB): domain Bacteria; phylum Bacteroidota; class Rhodothermia; order Rhodothermales; family JABDKH01; genus JANQRN01. Next base: position 11,582 of record JANQRN010000057.1, read on the forward strand.
TAATGGAGCGGAATCGCATCATGCCGATCGAGTTAGGCATGGACTTCGAGACGCCGAATGACATCCTGGACGCTGACGTAGGCGCCAACACGTTGCAAAACTATCCGGAGATCAACGAAGCGGTCATCGCCGGAGGTTCGACCATCGTCAACGGCGCGCTTAACTCGGTCCCGAATTCAGACTACCGGATTGAGTTCTTTGAAGACGCGTTCGAAAATGATGCAATCATCGACGCGTCGTTCTTTATGGGTTCGGTAGACGTGACGACTGATGCAAATGGGGTCGGCGAATTCGAGTTCACGTTCATCGGCGAGGTCCCCGAGGTCGTTGTCACGGCGACGGACGGCAACGGTAATACCTCCGAGTTCGGTTACGCACTGACTACAGGAGCCGAACTCTCTGCCGCCGCACTCGGCGACTCCCTCGCCACACCGGGGACCCAGAAAGATGTACGTGTCTCCGTGTCGAGCACTGGTCAAGAAGATGTCGAAAGTGTGCAGCTGAGTATTTCGTCGAGCGACAACCTCAGTTTAGTGTCGATCTTGTCTTTTCCCGACAGCATGATGGTCAACTGCCCGGGCGACCCCGCCATCTGCCTTGTTGGCGATATGCCCTCGGGGACTTCGGCTCGGTTTATCGTGTCGTATGATGTTTCGCCAGGCGCCGAATATCGCGTGGAGGCGAAGGCAACCGGGGTATTCAGTCAGGCGCCGATAGAGAGCAACCTCGCGCTGCATGTGGGGCCGGTCGCCACCGGTGTCGATGGCGTCGAGGATAGACCGGGAGATGTGCCGACCGTTGTTGCACTTGGTCCTGCGTACCCTAATCCGTTTTCTCGCACCACAACTGTTCCGTACACGGTTGGGCAGCTCGAAGCAGTCGATATTCTGGTGTTTGATCTGTTGGGCAGGCTCATCCGCAACCTGCCGACGGTCGAGGCGCCCGGTCAATACGTCGCGGTCTGGGATGGTAAGACGAACCGAGGGCATGCCGCACCGGCCGGTGTTTACTTCATCCGGCTTAGGACTGGTGGTGATGTTGCTACGCGCAGTGTCGTTCTTGTGCGATAAGTTGCCATAACGCCACCCTGCGTATCTCGATGGGATCAGAGATTCGGACCTGGCGTTCACCGCCATCGAGGTTCGATACCACGCAACGCCATGCCCAACAACAGCCACTACTCCGAAGACGACGTATCCGCCATCTTCCAGGCCGCCATCAAGGCGCAGGAGGAGGCGCACCTGAAGCGTGGGCGACGCGATGGGCTCACGCTCGATGAGCTCAAGGACATTGGTGCTGAACTGGGCATTACGCCTGAGTTCATCGAACGCGCGGCGGCAGCCCGAAAAGCGCGGGTGTCCGCGAAGCCGGACGAAAAAATCCTCGGCATCCCCGTTTCAGTCGAACGCATTCTGGCGTTGCCGAGACAGCTGACCGACGATGAGTGGGGGCTGCTCGTCGCAGACCTTCGCCACACGTTCGCCGCCCGCGGATCGGTCTCGCAGGAGGGTGCCCTCAAACAGTGGACAAACGGCAACCTCAGCGCCATGATCGAACCGACGCCGGGCAACGGTTGGCAGCTGCGATTGCGCACCCGGAAGGGCGACGCCGAGGGTGGCTTCATCGCCGGGGGTGCAATTGGCGCGTTCGGCGTACTGTTGATGGTGCTGCTCCTGCTGAAAGACCTACCGCAAGATCCCTCGAAGTTCGCGTTCGCCGGGTTCTTCCTCCTGCTGGCCGTAGCTGCCTTTGCCTACTCGTCCATTACACTTCCCCGGTGGCACCGCCAGAGATCCGAGCAGATGGATCAGATCACCGGCCGCGTATCGGCGATGATCGGCCTCGCAGATTCAAACGAACAATCGAATACTATTATAGCTGAATCTGGGCGTCGCGAGCTGCTTGATATCGACGACGCAGAGCCGGTCGGCGACCCGGACCATTCGTCAAGCCAAACCGGACGCAGACGGCGCGAGTAGCGCGGTTATCTGACAATGTCCGGTCATCTGACCATGCCCCGTTCCACGGCAATTGCCACAATACCAACCGTCCTGCTGCTCGTCGTTGCCAGCGCGTGCACGGATCTAGGGGAACGGTCCGCGAACTCCCTGTCGGAGGCGAACCCCTCCGAGCGTCAGAGAGCCAAGTTTGAACCCGCAGATGGCGAGGTGATCCTGTTTGTCGGCCAGGAACTGGAGGCCATCGGCGGGCTCGACGACTATAACGACGGATACCTCGACCACTTCGATGTCCCCGGCGGCTTCACGATGTACACCAACCTGACGCCCGGTAACGAGATGTTCGGGCAGACGAATCGGGGGCTGGACGGCGTGTACGCAACGGACGATTGGGGCGACGGTGAGAGTAACATGTCGCTCCAGCTTGCGGATCCGGACTTCGAACACATGGCGCTCGCCATCGGACTCTGGCTGGTCGGGCAGGAAGACAACGTCGCTGACGGTTCGCACGACGAACTGATCAACGATCTCGCGGACTTCATGCTCGAGCTCGGCGACAGACCCGTGTTTCTCAGAATTGGCTACGAGTTCGACGGTCACTCGTGGAATCACTACGACATCGAAGACTACAAGACTGCGTACCGCCGGATCAAAGATCACCTGGATGCGCGCGGCGTGACGAACGTCGCCTACGTCTGGCAGTCCGCCGGGTTTGTCTCAAACCTCGATCAACTTGAAGAGTGGTACCCTGGTGACGACTACGTCGACTGGTGCGGATTCTCGTTCTTCGCGCGCTGGGACGAGCAGAAGATGGTGGAGTTTGCCCGCGGGAAGGGTAAGCCGGTCTTTATCGCCGAGGCGTCACCCACAATAGGGGAACACACGGTGAAGTTTGATGGCGACACGAAGCAGACAGTCCTTGCAAATCCAGACGAGGCGCAGGAGGCGTGGGACAAGTGGTTCGTTCCCTTCTTCGACATGATTGACGCGAACCCGGACGTAGTAAAGGCGGTCAGCTACATCAACGCAAACTGGAGATCGCGACCCATGTGGAAGGACAATCCGACCTTCCGCGACATTGACGCCAGGCTGCATACGAGCGACATGATTGCTGAACGCTGGAGAACGAAGACGGCGAGCAGCAAGTACCTCAAGGCGAATCCGACCCTCTTCGAGTACCTGGCAAAGAATCGACGCGCTCACAGCGCGACCCCGAAGCCGAACTGAAAGGTTCGGCCGGGTGATGGCTCGAAGTAGCGCCCGCCAAACGCGTTGACCACGAGCGAAGCTGAGTACCGTTCGTCTAGCAGATTCCGGATACCAATAAACGGTTGGAGCGTAGCGGACCCAACCTGAAGTGATGGGTGACCAACCCGCAGGTCCGCAATCAGAAAACCTCCGTTCTCCTCGGTATTCGCGTTGTCGGCGAACGTTGAAGATGCCATCTCCGCGCTCGCGCGGAGCTGCAGGCCGACAACCCGAGCGGTGAGTTTGACGAAGAAATGATGGCCGGGAATGCCCGGGATCTGGTTGTCCGCCGCTGCCTCGTCGTCAGCGTCGCTGAACGTGAAGTGGCTTCCGGTGTACGTGGCCGCGACGGCACCGCCGACGGCGGCCAGAGGTGCAGACACCGAAACCTCGACGCCGCGGTGCAGGCTACCGCCCGCGTTCTGGAAAAACGTGCGCCCCGTGTCGTCCTGGAATGGCACCAGCCGATTCGATACGTCAAGACGAAACAGCGCCACGTCGAATTGTAGTTCGCCCGCGGTCGCGGTGAGTATACCGCGCGCGCCTACCTCAAATCCACGAGTTCGCTGTGCGCTGATGGCCGAGTTGAGGCCGGCGCTGCCATCCGGTTGGTTAACGAGCTCGGTAGTCGTCGGCGTCTCGAAAGCCGTGGAGACGTTCGCAAACAGCAGAGCAGAAGCTGCGCGCGTGGTCCAGCCATACGAGACACCAACAGACGGGCTGGCCGCCGACAACGTTCGATGTCCCGACTGGTCTCCGTCCGCCCGCAGGTTGTCATTTAGTACAAACCGGACGTTGTCAAGTCGCAAGCCACTCGAAAGCGAGAGTCCGCCCCCGACGTCCATTCCCGCGATGCCGAAAGCCGAGACGTTGCGAACGCGCTCGCGCTGGTCTAACGAGAGCTCGTCACCGGGTTCACCGGATGCATTGTCGAGGTTGCGTCGATCGTCGGACTGGAATCCCGCGTCTACCCCCAAGCCGTAACGGATTCGTCCCACGCGCTTCTGCAGGTCGGCGCGCGTGCCGCCGGCGAGCCGACTGAGATCGATGTACGCGAACGAAAGCGGGTTGTCGAGCGACCGTGCAATTGCGTATCCCGTCAGGGAGATCGCGCCGATGGGTGTTTCGACATTGAGCGTCGACCCAACCTGAGTCTGCGTACTCTGCTTGCCGGCATTTGCAGTGACGTTTCGCGGATCCGCGAGTCGAGGGTTGGTCTCGTACTGGGCGCGCGTTAGTCCGCCCGGAGAATCAACATCCTGCATCGCCGCGGCGGCCGAAACGCGCAGGTGTGCCTTGGTGCTGATGCCCACGCTGGCATTGAGGCCCACTCGGGTAAACCGGCCGCTGCTGTGGTCGCGGAAGCCGTCGCTGTAGACGGACGACACGAAGCCGTGAACGCGGTGGCGTCCGATGCGCGTGGCACCCTCGCCCGCGACCTGACGAATTCCGTGACTCGCGCCCATGACCCGGGCGCGAACCGAACTGGAGTCCTGAAAGGCGTCGGTCGACAGGACCAGCACACCGCCACTGCCATTGCCCCAGAAAGTTGACGACGGTCCGCGAATTAGTTCGGCCCGTCGGATAAATACCGGGTCGACGATATCCAGCACCGCCTGGCCGTCAGG
>JANQRN010000072.1 GCA_028284545.1 Rhodothermales bacterium
ACGCCTGCAGCAACCGCTTCGACCAGCACGTCCTGGTACTCGACGGTTCGATAGTCGATCACAAACGGTGCTGACGATTGATCAGGCACAACAACCTCGTTGCCATCGAAGTCGGCCAGTCTAATGCGGTAGGCGAGTTGATCTCCAGCGCCAACCTCCGATGGGTCTAGCACCACCGAGTACTGCTCGAGATCCGTCAGATCCATCGCAAACCGACTCGCCTCAAGCGTGATGTTGTTTCCGGGTTCCGGCAAAAAGTCGACCCGGTCGATACCCACGTTGTCGACGGCGCCAACCGTGACAACGGCATTGCCCGTTCCCACAGCGTGTACAATCCGCGACGGCGGCACCGAAAGTGCCGTCGGCCCAGCAAGGTCGGGTTGAACGCTGGTAGTAACTACGATGTCGTCGACGAACCATCCGGCATAGGCCAGCGATAGGTCGGTGTTGCCTGTACCAAAGCCGGCTTCAAACCGAACGCGCACACTCGTCGCGGCAGGGAGTGGCACAACCTCACGGGTCCACCCGAACGAGTACCCGCCGAAGGCCGCCTCACCGGCCAGCAGGTTGTCCCCGCTCGTTGCAATCGCACCGGGGTAGCCTCGCTCCGGTATCAACGGTTGCCAGGGTCCGTCGTTTACAGAGACCTTGATATTGCCCCCATCCCAGAATACGCCCGACTCTGATGACAGCTCAAAGTCATACCAGTGCCAGAAAACGAGGCTGGTGGTAAGGCCCTCGAGATTAAAAGACGGCAGCTCCAGTACCGCCGTCTGGGGCGCGGCCGAGTAGGGGCCGTCCAGTACCGTCGCCCAAACATTTGCACCTGAATGTGCAACCTGAAGTGGTTGCGTGGGCGCTCCTCGCTCCCAGTCACCGGTACCCGCAACGTCAGCGGCTGACGACTCAAAATCCATCCTCAGCAGCGCACCCGATGTCACCACATTCAGGGCGTGAACACCGGCGGCCGGACTTCGGGATTCGTTCGCCGCACCTGCAGCATCCGTTACGACAATACTGTATTCGATCGTATATCCATCACCGACCGTCGAGCGACTTATCGGAAACGCACCGGAGTAGCCGTTGGCGCCTGGACCCGGAGCCAGCGGAAAAGTGCCGTTATCAACTGTTCCACCTGAACCGTCTTTGACCGTGTAGCTGGTGGTCACGGCTGCGATACCAAGGTTGTCTGTCGCCTCGACCTCAAGGCGCAGCGGCCAGACAATTGTCGACACGTCTCCACCCGGCGTATGATCGACGGTCGGAGCGGTCACATCAGGACCGACATAGAACGTGAAACGACTTGCAGGGGCCGCAATCGGCAGCGTCGAAACACGCCCCTGATCGTCATAGGCCTCCAGGTAATACTCCACCACACCCGGTGTAGATGGAAGATCTAGTGTGGCCGAGTAAGTGTCGCCAGAGGCAATCGCCAATCGCAAATACGCATCATCGCCTCCGGCCTCGCGATACACCAGTCGCACGGAGTCAATAGCAGCCACCTGCGAGCTGGCCACCGCCTGTACCGCGGCATTGCCACCGACATCTTCCGAATCTCCAAGCGGGGTGTGCTCAACGAATGGCGCAACCGATCCGACGTCGATGTACCCCCTCGCCGCGAGGGTCGTGGTCAGGAAGCTGGTGTTCGATTCCGCAAAAAGGTCACTGTCGGCCTGCAACAACGCCTCCGCGGCGTCCCGAAACGTCGTCGGCGGCGACAGATATCGGTGAGACTGCAGGTTGAGCTGGTCAGTAACAGTCTTTCCAAGCTCGTCGTAGATCTCCATCAGCGTGCTCGCCCAGACAAGTCCATCCGCATATATGTTGCAGCCATCGCGGTTGCCGTCGCCTGGATCATCACACGTCGTATCCGCGGGGTACACACCGGGCACGCCGATTGTACGTCCGTTCCAGAGCGCCCCGTCACCGCTGTCCCAGCTGAAAACGCTTTCCCAATCCAGTCGTGCCGACTTGCCGGCCTCCACGAGACCGCGCAGGTACGACCCCGCCCAGTAGTCCGCCCAACCTTCGTGTAGTGCCGAACCCTCGCCTCCGTCCACCAACCCGAACGCAGATCCGTTCAGCAGAGCGTGCGCGTACTCGTGCCAGATTACCCCCGCGTCTTCAGCATCGTCCACGCCTCCAATACCAAACTCGATGCGGTTCGCCGACGACAGATACTGCGAGTCGTCGGCCGTGAAAGCCTGCGGATTGACCGTCACGCTCGCGTTCTGAACGTCGTTGAAGCCAATCGATTGCACGTATCGCTGACTCCGATCAATATGGTAGTAGGCGTTGACGGCCTCGAAGAAGTTGTTTGAGCGGGTATAGGCGAACCCACTAGCCGCTGCTTCCGCGGGCGGCGTGTAGTTAAGCGTACCCCCACCGATGATCGTGACGTAGGGGCCCTCCAATCGGTGGAGCGCGTCGCCGCCCAGCGCGATATCAGAAAGTGCTACGTCAACTAGCTGATCGTTCAGAGCGGGAAAGTCACCGTCGTTATTGTCTACGTACGCGCCGCCGTAAGGGACGCCGGCTCGGGTGATCGGATCAGGTTCAAATGCGCGTCCCGAACCCTCTACGCGGCTCGCGGCAACCGGAAGGCTTCCTCGGGAAGCGATTGGTTCAAACAACACCCCAGACTCAGCAGGCGGTTCAGCAGTGTGTGCATGTCGCAGGGCGGCACCACTCCTACGCACAGCCAGGTCGTGCACCCGAATCGGTTTACCGCTGCCTGCATCCACGAATACCTGCCAATCCCCCGGCTGATCTTCGGCCGTCACGGCAACCCGCCAGGCAACCGCCGGCGTGTCACCCGGCAATACGACGAGAACAGGCTGTGCCCCTCGCGCCGACGCACCAAAGAGGCCGGCGGCGGTAGCGCGAGCCGAGCCGGAAGAAACGACAGCAGCGGAGCGACTCAGGACAACGCCATTTGCCTGCGCCCGCCGCAACAGGTCTGACTCAAAACCGCTGACGACAAACGTCGGCTGCCCCTGCGCGTCGAGACTGACCTTCACATACGCGCCATCGACCGGGATATCCCCGACGTACTGCTGCCACGTAACGTGCGCGCTGTATCGGTTCGAGGAGGTGCGTACGACACGCAGTTCCTCGTCAACCGACGTTAGTCCGAAGGCCGAGCTGGATGTTCGCAGGTACGCAGCAGCCGCTTGTGCAATTTCCTGTCGGGTGCGCGAAGCAATGGGCCCCATTTCAGGCAGCCGCGCCGTGGAAGTCGAGCCAAGTCGATACGCAGCGCGCAGCACACGTTCGCGCCCATCCAGACGAGCGTCTGCCTGATGCAGATCTCCAGCCTCGTGAGCACGCATCTCTGCGGGACTCCGCAACAACTCCTGCACACGCGCAGCCTGCGCCGACGCGTCCTGCGACTGTAACAAGAGTGGCGCGAGGATGAACCCCATGAACGCCCCCGTCACACCCGAGAAAGCTCGGGTCGACCTCGCGTAATCGCGCTTTCGGCGTCCAAGTGTCATAACTCGATCGGCCGCGACCGGACCGCCGAGTCAGGCTGGCACGTTCGCGGCGGACTTCAATGCGTCTACGTGGTCGAGTTGCTCCCACGCAAATTCAGAACGACCAAAATGGCCGTAGGCTGCGGTTGCCCTGTAGCGCGGTTGCAACAGGTCGAAGCGCTTGATGATAGATGCCGGACGCAGGTCAAAGGTCCTCGAGACCAGGTCCTGCAATTCGTCATCCGAAATCTTGCCTGTCCCGTAAGAGTTCACATCGATCGATACGGGCTCGGCAACGCCGATGGCGTACGCGACCTGGACCAGCACCTCGTCACATAGACCGGCAGCAACTAGGTTCTTTGCAACGTGCCGCGCGGCGTAGGCTGCAGAGCGATCGACCTTCGTAGGGTCCTTCCCGCTGAACGCGCCGCCACCGTGGGCACCCTTTCCACCGTAAGTATCGACAATGATTTTGCGACCTGTAAGCCCGGTGTCTCCGTGCGGGCCGCCGATGACAAACCGGCCGGTCGGGTTGACATGAAGGATCAGGTCGTCGTCCAGCAGTTCCTGCGGGATGACACGCGGAATCAAGTGCTCCCGAATGTCAGCGAGAATCTGCGCCTGATCGACGTCTTCCCCATGCTGCGTTGACACGACGATCGTGTGAACACGCTTCGGTGTCTTGCGGTCGTCGTGGTACTCTATCGTCACCTGGCTCTTCGAGTCCGGACGCAGGTACGGCATGAGGTCGGTGTTCTTGCGGATGTTCGCGAGCTCCCGGACGAGACTGTGGCTGAAGCTGATCGCCATCGGCATGTACTCGTCGGTTTCCCGAGAAGCGTAGCCGAACATCATGCCCTGGTCGCCGGCGCCCTGGTCGGCGTGTAGGCCTGCGCCCTCGTCTACCCCCTGGGCGATGTCTGGACTCTGCTCATGGATACTGCTAATGACACCGCACGACTCCGCGTCAAAGCGAAGGGCCGGGTCGGTATACCCGATGTCACGAATCACCTGTCGCGCGATTTCCTGAACGTCGACGAACGCTTTCGAACGGACTTCACCGGAGAGCATGACGAGGCCGGTGGTGCAGAGCGTCTCCAGAGCCGCGCGCGAATGCGGGTCCTGCTCCAGGAGCGCGTCCAGAATGGCATCCGAGATCTGATCGGACACCTTGTCTGGGTGTCCTTCTGAAACAGACTCTGAGGTAAAGAGATAGGCCATGTAGCGGTAGTAGGTTGACGGTTTGGCTAGCGTGGACTGGTGACAAACTGTGTGCCAAGCGCTTTGATACGCGCTGAGGCATCTACAGATTCCGGCGCGTACAGAACCGAGCGCCGCGGAGCCGACTGTAAGTAGCTGTCGAGCAAGATTTTCCGGATCGCGCCCATGAAGCGGCGCGTCCGGTCAACATCGCAAACGCCCCATTTTGTTGATTTGGGGCACCCGCTACCTTAATTTGCCGCGCTTTCCCGAAAGGCACGGGTGAAACCCGCACGGTTTGCGGGGGTTCAGTACGCCCCTTTCAGGATATTCAGACAACGATCTTCAGACAACGATCATACAGGAGTTTGGACCATGGCGAACGATCTCGCGTCAAAGGTAGCCTCAATCATCGTCGAGAAACTTGGCGTAGACGAAGCCGACATCAACCCCGAGGCTTCTTTCACTAATGACCTGGGTGCAGACTCCCTGGACACGGTGGAACTCATCATGGAGTTCGAGAAGGAGTTCGACATCACCATCCCGGATGAGGATGCCGAGAACATTGCCACGGTTGGCGATGCCGTCAGCTACCTGACCGAGAAGGCGGGACAAAGCTGACCTGAAATCCCATTCCCGGCAGTCCGCCGACAGCGGGCTGCCGGGTTTTTTTGTGTCTTCACCCCACGAGAGCTTATGGGCCGCGAAGCTAGAAGGGTAGTCATCACAGGCCTTGGCGCCTTGACTCCAATCGGACTGTCTCCCGATGCGTTCTGGGACGGCATGATGTCGGGCACCAGCGGCTCGGCGCCGATTACGCATTTCGATACCGAGCGCTTCGCCACGCAGTTCGCGTGCGAGCTGAAGGGATTCAAGGCTGAAGACTACCTCGACCGCAAAGCCGCGCGCCGCATCGACGAATTCAGCCAGTACGCGCTGGTCGTTTCTGAACAAGCAATCAAGGATGCGGGCGTCGACACAGACAAGATGTCGACGACCGAGAAGGAGCGAGTCGCCGTCATCTTCGGAAGCGGGATTGGCGGGATGCAGACCTTCCATGACCAGACGGCTGAGTTGATCACTGGCGGCCCCCGGCGGATCAACCCGTTCTTTATCCCGCGGCTGATTCCAGACATTGCGCCCGGCCACATCTCGATCCGATTTGGCTTTCGCGGCCCGAACTACGCGGTAGTTTCGGCTTGCGCGACGGGAAATAACAACATTGGCGACGCGTTCATGCTGATCCAGCGTGGCGTTGCCGACGCGGCGCTCACCGGCGGTGCGGAAGCTCCCGTCACAGAGATCGGTGT
>JANQRN010000085.1 GCA_028284545.1 Rhodothermales bacterium
ACTGACCATAGGGGCGCAACTCACCCTGCCGACCTCGCTCACGGCCGACCAGACACTGACCTCCGGGCCCGCGCAGGAGCGAGACACCCTCGAAGTAGGAGCGGATGGCGACGTCGACCTGCCGTTCTCCGCCAGCATTGGCGCCGCCTATAGGGCATCGCCGCGATGGCTGTTCGTTGCCGACTTCCGGTATGAACCCTGGACCGAATTCACGAGCACCGTTCCGCTACCCGGGTACAACCCGGCTGATCCCTCCGGCCTCAGCGACCGAACACGCGTTTCTGCCGGTTTTGAGGTCATTCCAGCCGGCAACGACCTCCTCGCGTCGTTCCCGGCCCGAGTCGGCTATCGTCTTGGCTTCTTCTACGACCCCGTCTATCTTTCGTCCAATCCGGACAGAAAAGTGAACACAATTGCGGTCACCGGTGGCCTTAGCCTGCCCACGAGGCTGCCTGGCACGCGTATTGACATGAATCTGGAGGTAGGAACGCGTGGCGCCGCCGACCCGGGTCTGGTCCGGGAACGCTTCATACGATTCGGGCTGAACCTGAACGTGGGTGAGCGGTGGTTCATGAAGACGCGGATTGGCTAGTCGGCAGACGATTGTCGCCTATGCCCGGTTTTCGGAACTTGAAGGCGGCGCGACGGCTTACACGATCAATAGTGAGATCATCATCGAGAGAGAAAACATGAGACGGATTTCGCCAGCAGCCGGAGCAGCGCTCCTTGCCGTGCTCTTCCTGTTACCCCAGGCGGCTCGCGCCCAGGATCCAGGACAGCAGGAGATTCTTGTCAACTACAGTCTCTACTACGAGAACTTCAAGAACAAGAACTACGCTGATGCGCTTCCGAATCTGAAGTGGATGCTCGAGAATGCACCGGCGTACCGAGATGACAAGAATTTCGAACGCGCCGTCACAGTGTACGAGCAAATGGCGTTGGCAGAAGCAGACGCCGGGGTTCAGCGCGCACTTTTCGACACAGCTCTTGTGATGTTTGACACGGCAGTCCCAACGGTCCAGGAGGCGGGCGGAGAGATTGACGAGTTTGAGTGGACGCTGGACAAGGGCAAGTTCATCTTTGAGCATCTGGAACACCTCCCCGATCTCGAGGGCGAGGTCGCCACGAACTACCGGCGCGCGTGGGACATGGACCCGGACAAGCTCGACAGCTACTACCTGGAGTATATCCTCGCACACCTCATCCAGAATGAAGGTGACAAAGAAGGCACCGTTGCCTTCCTGGACGAGATCGAAGAGGTACGAGGTGAAGAGGAAGCCATCACCGAGATGGTCTCAAAATGGCGAGGCGTGATCTTCACCAACCCCGAAGAGCGGTATGCCTACGTTCAGAGCGAGCTCGAAAAGGATCCGGAGAATTCGGAGCTACTCGACGAACTGTGCGAACTGGCGGGCGACCTGGAGTACCGGGACGACATGTACGAGTACTGCAATCGACTGATGGAGATCTCGCCAACGGCAAAACTCTACCGCACGCTTGGGACGATGATGCTCAGCGACGGCGACACCGACGGAGCCATCGAGAACTTCACGAAGGCGCTCGAAATGGCCAGCGACGACGATGTCAAGCGTGACATCTACTACAACATGGCCCTCGCCGAGCAGGAAATGGGCAGACTTTCACGAGCCCGCACGAGTTTCCGAAAAGCCCTCGAGATCGACGCGTCGTTTGGCCGAGCCCTTCTCGGAATCGGAGACCTTTACGTCACCGCGATCTCCAACTGCGGCTCGTTTGAGCGGGAGGACCGAGCCGTTTACTGGCTTGCTACCGACTACTTCGCTCGCGCGAAATCAGCAGATCCAAACGTGGCTTCATCAGCAGACGCTCGCATCAGACAGTACAGGGAGTACTATCCGGACGCCGAAGCGATGTTCTTTATGAAGTGGACTGCCGGTGATCGTTACTCAGTGAACAAGGGGTGCTACTCCTGGATCAACGAAAACACGACTGTTAAGTCGCCCTGATTCAGTCACTTGCTGACAGTCGCTCTTGTACAAGGGGCCGGGTCGTTTCCCCGGCCCCTTTTTGTTTGTAATTGATCCCTGCACTGGCGATTTTTCATGGCTCTGCGCCGTTGCTCGCTCCACCACCCGACGTCGCCGACATACAGTGCTCTTGCGTCGGTATCGGCGCATCCGCCCCGTCGTCGATATCGTGCTACGCGTCGCACCGTTGCAGCCTGGCACTTGCATCGTAAGTACCCCACCGCGCATGCGCCGAAGCGTCGCTGCTCCGTAGCACTGCCTTCCAACCACAACCTGTACAAAGAAGCCGCTCATGGCCACTATCGCATCTGTTCGAGCCCGCCAAATTCTCGACAGCAGAGGGAACCCGACCGTAGAAGTTGACCTGCAAACCGATTCGGGTGCGTTCGGCCGAGCGGCGGTCCCAAGCGGCGCATCGACCGGAGAACATGAGGCCGTTGAGCTCCGGGACGGCGACAAAGGACGCTATCTCGGGAAAGGTGTGGCGAAAGCCGTGCACAACGTCAACACCGAAATCGCGGATGCGATTAGGGGACTGGACGTTGAAGAGCAGGAAGCGCTGGACGAAAGACTCATCGAACTCGACGGTACCGAAAACAAGGGCCGTTTGGGTGCAAACGCCTTGCTGGGAGTCTCGCTGGCGGCCGCCAAGGCCGCGGCTGCTGTTCGAGGTGTCCCCCTCTACCAATCCATGGCAGTCGACAGCGCAACCGTCTTGCCGGTCCCGATGATGAACATCATCAATGGCGGGCGGCACGCGGACAACAGCGTCGATATGCAGGAGTTCATGATTGTGCCTACACTCAGCACGTTTTCTGAGAGCCTGCGTGCGGGTGTAGAGATCTTTCACAATCTGAAGGGTGTGCTTCAGAAAAGGGGCTACGGCACGGCCGTTGGGGATGAAGGTGGTTTTGCGCCCAACCTTGGCTCAAATGAAGAGGCCATTGAGGTCATCCTGGAGGCGGCGATCGCCGCTGGCTACGGTCCCGGTCGGGACGTGCATATCGCGCTCGACCCGGCTTGCGCAGAAATGATGCAGGACGGCGCATACGTGTTCTGGAAAAGCGATCCCAATCACAAGCGGACGTCTGACGACATGGTCGAGTTCTGGTCGTCATGGGTTCGACAGTACCCAATCGTCTCCATTGAGGACGCGATGGGCGAAGACGACTGGGCTGGCTGGAAAGCGCTAACCACGGCCGTCGGAAACGAGGTGCAGTTGGTCGGCGACGACCTGTTCGTAACGAACACGTCGCGACTCCAACGAGGGATCGACGAAGGCAGCGCTAACTCGATCTTGATAAAACTGAATCAAATCGGAACCCTCACGGAGACCAATCGCGCCATCCGTCTCGCGCAGTCAAACGGTTACACGGCGGTCATTAGCCATCGCTCTGGCGAAACAGAAGACGCCACCATTGCTGATCTCGCGGTTGCATCAAACGCGGGCCAGATCAAAACTGGATCCGCGAGTAGAAGCGACCGGACGGCAAAGTACAACCAGTTACTCCGAATCGAAGAGGAGTTGGGCGACGCCGCGACGTATCCCGGCCAGTCTGTGTTTTCGCAAGGCTCATGACTCGGTTCATCGCGGGCGTAATAGAAACACTGACGACGAGGCGTCGGCTCTACGTGGGCGCTGCGTTGCTACTTCTTGTGTGGGTCGCGCTCTTCGACTCGCACAGTATCTTGCAGCGCGTTCGTCTTCACCGTCAGCAAGAGCTGCTTAGGCTCGAGAATGCCCGACTGGAGGCTGAAATCAATTCGCTGCAAGAAACCATGGCGGCCGGCTTGAGTCGCGCCGACATCGAGCGGCTGGCCCGTACGCGATATGGAATGAGTAGACCCAACGAAGTCGTTCATCCAACGGAGAAAACGAAGTAGACCGTGGGAACGTCAGTAGTCGGCATAGATCTCGGCGGCACCTCAATAAAGGGTGGGCTCGTCAGCTCGGCAAAGGGCCTGCTTCGATCCGTCGCCGCTCCGACGCAGGCACACGAGGGACCATCGGTCGTGCTCGACCGAATCGCCACCGTTGTTGCAGATCTCGACCCGGATAACGCGGTGTCGGCGGTCGGCGTCGGGGCCCCGGGGTCTGTTAACCTCGCGCGCACTACGATATCCGGTCCACCGAACTTCCCGGGTTGGTTGACCGAGAATGTTGCGGATGGCCTCCGAACACGTCTCAGGAGGGACATCCCGATCCTGGTCGAGAACGACGCCAACGTCGCCGCGTTGGGCTCTGCCTACTTTGGCGCTGGCAAACCGTTCGATGACTTCATCATGGTCACTCTGGGCACCGGCGTCGGCGGCGCGATAATTTTCAACAACAAGATCTTTCGCGGGTCAACAGGTGGCGCCGGCGAGATCGGGCACATGTCGGTAGACTACGACGGGCCGTTCGCCCGGTCAGGTGTTGCGGGTGCGATAGAAGCGTATATCGGTCAACGCTTTCTGTCACGACATGCACGAGACCAGATAATCGCTCGTCGCGACAGTGTGCTGCACAGAACCGCCGGCGAAGATCTCGTGGACCTGACACCGAAACTGCTCTACGACGCCGCGGTAGAAGGTGATGCCGCCGCGCAGGACGTCTTCCGGTGGGCTGGCCACAAGCTAGGATGCGTCCTGGGTTCCGCTGTGAACATCCTCGACATCCGCAAGATCATAGTCGGCGGCGGTCAGTCAGCGGCTGGGGACTTCCTGCTGGAACCGGCCCGGGAAACGATCATTCGCTACGTAACTCCGTCCCTACGCGACGGAGTTGAGATCATCAGAGAATTGCGCGGAAACGACATTGCCATCCTTGGAGCCGCGCAGCTGGCGTTTGACGAGTTGGCGGCGTAGTCGATACCTGTAGGGTGTGTGGTGTCCTTCGGCATGATCGCTATTGTGAACCGACTCGGCTTCATCGCTCTTCTTCTTGCCGTGTGTGGGGCGCCAGCCGCGTACACGGCCGCAGCCCAATCCGGACAGCAGCAGTCGACGTCGGGTGGCAAGAAAGAGCCAATCAACTTCTCGGCGACCGACTCGTTGATCATGCGGATCGGCTCAGGCGAGTCCGCCACCCTGAAGGGCGAGGCGGCACTTTCATTTGGCGACAACGCCCTCAGTGCACACCGAATCAGAATAAGCTTCGATTCAAGCGAAGTACACGCATTCCGCGGCGCTCCGGATACCAACGATGGGATTCCCACGTTCACGCGCGGCGACGAAACGTTTGCTGGCGACCAGTTCTCGTACAACCTTGATTCCGAGCGCGGTCGCGTCGTGCGAGCCCGTAGCACTATCGAGGAAGGCTTCATACGCGCCTCGGTTGTCAAGACGCGTGAGGACGGAACACTCTTTTTTGCAGACGGCGTCTACTCCACCTGCGAATGCATCGACGACCCGTCCTACTCCCTAAGGTCGTCGCGGTTAAAGGTCGTTGATCAGAAGTGGGTGTACACTGGTCCCATTAGACTGTACCTGTTCAACATCGCGACGCCGCTGTGGCTTCCGTTCGGGTTTCTGCCGGCGCAGGAAGGTCGACGGTCGGGTCCCCTGCCGCCGGTATACGGCGAAGACGACCTCGGTTTCTATCTGCGCGACTTCGGGTGGTACTTCGCACTCAACGACTACACCGATCTGCAACTTCAGGCAGGTCTGTGGACGCGGGGTAGCTGGCAGTCCTCCGCCCGGTTCAGATACAATCGCCGCTATCGGTTTTCGGGCAATCTGAACGTTGCATACGCCCGACTGAGAAACGGCGAGCGCGGGGACCCTGACTTCTCCATCAACCAGACCAGTTCCATCCGTTGGAATCACCAGCAGACGTTGAATCCGTTTGCGAGCTTCGACGCAAGCGTAGACCTGACGACGTCTGGCTACTTGCAGGCCATCTCGGAGGCGTACGACGACCGGGTTCGCCAGACAGTCGGATCAACGATCGGCTACCGAAAGCGCTGGTCCGGCCCCGGGCGCTCTCTGACTGCCAAACTGAGCCAACAGCAACAACTGTCAACCGGTTCTGCGAATCTGACGCTGCCCAGCATCTCATTTTCGCAAAGTTCGCGAAAGCCCTTCAGCCGCAAGACCAGGGCACCAGGCCAGCGTGAACGCTGGTTCGAGAAAGTGACTTACTCGTACAACGCTGTCCTTTCGAACAACTTCAGCTTCGACCCCATAGCCGACGAGACGTTGATCGCCAGTGGTGACTCAGCGGCCGTGGGCATCGCGTGGTACGACGCCCTCTTTTCCCAGACCGACTTTGTCCGTGCAACGGGAAGACGCGAACGCTTTCGATTCAAGACGTCGCACTCGATACCGGTTACGGCGTCTTTCACCCTCAATCGTATCCCTCCGTTTGGCGCGGTGCAACTCAATCTGTCGCCTAGCTTCCGCTACACTGAAGACTGGTTTCTCCAAACAGAGCGACGCAGCGTCGACAGCACTAACAAGGTCATCACAGACCTCGAGCCAGGGTTCTTTGCGCTACGTCAGTTCAACAGCGGCGTGACCGCGAACACTACGATCTACGGACTATTCCCATTTCGCGCCGGCCCGTATCGTGGGATACGACACACGCTTCGACCCTCGCTCGGGTTTACATACCAACCGGACTTCTACGGGTCGCAGTGGGGCTACACACGCACATACGCCGATACGAGCGGGACGGAGGTCGAGTACGCCATCGCATCAGGAGTTCGCAGAGGTGAACGACAGTCACTGACGTTTTCGATCGCGAATACGTTTGAGACGAAGAAGCTCTCATCAGACTCCTCCCGCACGCAAGACCAAACGCTAAAGCTGTTAAACCTCGACCTACGCTCCTCTTACAACTTTGCCGCGGATTCGCTTCGTTTTGCAGACATAGCGATCACCGGGCGCACCAAGCTTTTCGGGCAAGTGGACGTGAACTCGAGCGCAACACTTTCACCGTATCGTTTGAGCGACGCCGGCGGATTGATCAACGACTATGTATTCGACCTATCGAAACTGAAGTTTGCGCGCCTGACGCAGCTTCGGGCATCAGCGAGAACGTCGATCCGAAGCAAGAACCAGGGTGCGGCGCGACCCCTCGAGAACCCGCGCGGAGCGGATCCAACGCTGCGGAGTGGCCTGGACCCCCTCACCGGTCAGCCAGACGTGAATTACCGCGGAACCGACGCCGTATACACCGATTTTGCCATTCCCTGGTCGCTAACCTTCGATTTTACATACAGTATTGCCCGGCGCTCAACTGAATCGATAAGATCGGCGATACTCAATGCGAGCGTCGACTTTAACCTCACTCCCAACTGGAAAATCGCCGCACGTTCAGGCTACGACCTTGAACAGCGTGAGATCGTAACCACCAATTTGTCTGTTTATCGCGACTTTGAGTGCTGGCAGTTGTCTCTAAACTGGATTCCTTTTGGTACTTACCAGTCCTGGGGCTTTGATCTGCATGTGAAAAGCGGCCAATTGCGCGATTTGCTGCGTATCCGGCAGCCGCGTTCAGATGTTGGCGGAAGATTTAGTAGACTATAGGAGAACCAGCGCGACAAGCTACTGCTGGTCCAGCGACGTCCCACCACCTAAAGCGTTGCAATGATTAAATCCCGTCATGCTTCGAGGATGCGAAGAGCCGTCCGGCGTGCGACAGCTAAAGACAGAAGTCTGGCACGTCACGTCAGGCGAGCGTTCGTCCGTGCGCGAATGGATACGTTCGGTTTGCAGTTCGTCGTCCGGGACGGAACCGTCACGGTGCACGGCGCTGTGGGTCTCCCGTATGAGCGCCGAGACATCCTGCACGTGCTGCGCAACGTACAGCACGTCGAGGCTGTCGTTGACCGCATCCAGATCGTCATGCCGTCGCGGCAGACACTCGTCGACTCCTACTGATCAGGCAGAACCCACTTTGGGTTCACCGCCGTTATCCTCGCGGCCTCGCCCACGCTAAGATCTTGTGGCGTCTGCTCTGAAAAGTGCGCCTTCAGTTCCAGGCCCGACCGTGTCGCGAACACTACCTCGCGATGATCGCCGAGGAACTGTTGCGACGTCACCGTCGCGGGAAGTCCGCCGACTCCGTCCCCCGCGACAACGAGACCGGCTGGCCTGACGGCCAGGACCTTTCCGGCCGGCAGCTCCTCGCGACCCGTCAGTGCGGCCATCTCGGAAGGATCAGTAACGATGCTGGCACCACCGAGAAACGACGCGACGTAGGATGTCTCAGGCTCGGCGTACAGGTTCTCCGGGCTACCGGTTTGAATCACTCTGCCATCGCGCATGACCGCGATACGGTCAGACAAGCCGAGTGCTTCCTGCTGGTCGTGAGTAACGTAGACGCTCGTGTACCCGACCTCGCGCTGAACGGCTCGTAGTTCGCGGCGCGTGCGCTCACGAAGTGCGACGTCGAGATTGGACAAAGGCTCGTCAAAAAGCAGGATCCCGGGTTCGACCGCGATCGCCCGGGCCAACGCTACGCGCTGCTGCTGGCCACCTGAGAGCTGCGTCACCGAACGATCACCCAACTCCTCAAGACCGACTCGCCCGAGTGCCACAAGAACTGCGGGCTCGGCGTCGCGCTTCGACCTACCGCGCGAGCGCAGACCATACGCGACGTTCTCCGATACAGTCATCGACGGAAAGAGCGCGTAGCTCTGGAAAACCATAGCCGTGGGCCGCGACTGCGGCTTCACTTTCGTGACCTCTTCATCCCCGATGAAGACGCGGCCGGCGTCAGGCGCCTCAAAGCCGCCGATTACTCGAAGCAACGTGGACTTGCCACATCCGCTCGGACCGAGGAGACTGAAGAACTCTCCCGGATGTACCGCAAGGCTGACACGGTCGAGGGCCACCGTCTCACCAAACCGAACGGATACCTCGTCCAACCGGATGCCGATCTTTTGCGCGGATGTGCCCCCCATGCGCGGGCCTTAGGCCAACGCTGCGCCGACCTTGTCGGCAGCCTCCTTGAAGAGAATCGCGGTCTCGATCGTGAGGCCGCTCTCGTCAAGTATCGCTTTACCCTCCTCGGCGTTCGTCCCCTGCAGCCGCACGATAAGCGGCACGTTGATATCGACGTTGTTGGCCGCCTCGACGACACCCGCGGCAACGCGATCGCAGCGCACGATCCCACCGAAGATGTTCACGAGAATCGCCTTCACGTTCGGGTCCTTGAGGATGATTCGGAATCCAGCCTCAACTGTCTGGGCAGAAGCACCGCCGCCCACATCGAGAAAGTTCGCCGGCTCTCCACCGGCAAGCTTGATGATGTCCATCGTGGCCATCGCAAGACCCGCTCCGTTCACCATGCAGCCGACGTTGCCGTCAAGCTTGACATAGTTCAGCCCATGCTCGCTCGACTCAACCTCGAGAGGGTCTTCTTCGTGCAGGTCACGCAGCTCCTGCAAGTCCGCGTGTCGGAACAGCGCGTTGTCGTCGAGGTCGATCTTTGCATCAACGGCGAGGACGTCGCCCTGGTCCGTCAAAACAAGCGGATTGATCTCCGCAAGTGAACAATCACTGTCGGAGTATGCCTTGTAGAGAAGCTGGATGAACTTCGCCGCCTGTTTGACGGCCTTGCCCTCGAGGCCCAGCGCGAAGGCTAGCTTGCGCGCCTGAAAACCGCGAAGACCGACGGCCGGATCAACCCATTCCTTTACGATCTTCTCCGGAGTTTCCTCGGCCACAGTTTCAATTTCGACACCTCCCTCGGTCGATGCCATGATGACATCGCGGCTCCGCTGCCGGTCGAGCGTCACACCGATGTAGTACTCACTCTTGATGTCTACGGCGTCGGCGATGAGAACTTTTCGCACGGGCTGCCCTTCTGGCCCGGTCTGGTGCGTCACCAGATTCATACCGAGAATACCGCCTGCCTTTTCGCGCACTTCGTCGACACCGCGGGCCAGTTTCACACCGCCGCCTTTTCCGCGGCCGCCGGCGTGAATCTGGGCCTTGACGACAAAAAGACTGGCGCCGCTATCAGCATGCATCTTCTCGGCCGCCGCAACCGCCTCGTCCACTGTTTCGGCAACAACTCCCGGCTGTACGGCAACCCCGTACTTGGCTAGAATCTCCTTGGCCTGGTACTCGTGTAATTTCATACTGAAGCTGGCAAACGCTAGTTTTCGAAGGCCCAAAGGTACGGTTTCAGGCCGAAACGAACCCACTAATCGAGAGCCCGGGACGCCGCAACGCATGACGCGCTTCGACAGACATCTGCTCCTGCGGCTCGTACGCTCGTACGCCCTTCTCATCGTTGCGCTAATCGTCTTCTTCATCATCCTCCACTATGTGGAGTACATAGACGACTTCTACGATCGTGGCGCGACATCCCAACAGGTGTTCTTCACCTACTATCGAAGCTACATCCCCGAGATTGTGAGGCTGATCTCCCCTCTCGCACTGTTCATGTCCACCGTCTACATCGTCGGTCGCTTGTCCCAGTCGCTCCAGGTCGCGGCGCTCCAAACCGCGGGAGTCTCGCTATATCGCCTTCTCGTCGCGCCGTTGGCCCTGGGCATCGCCGTCACCGCAGCGATGTTCTGGTTTAACGGCTGGGTCGTACCGCAGACCAACCGTACCGTGTTGGACTTTGAGCGACAGTATCTGCGTGATGCCCCGGGATTCGTTGACGTGAATGACGTACATCGACAGACGGGGCCTAACGGCGTAATCACAATCGGTTTCTACGACAGAGACCAGCGTGTCGGTCACCGTACCAGTCTCCAACAATACGCCGCCGGCAGGAAGGTACTCTACCGGATCGACGCACCTCGGATGGTCTGGATCGATTCGCTAACGGTGTGGAGATTTGAAGAGGCCGTTGTCCGTGCGTTTGACGTGAACCGCGTTGAAACCATAAGGCGCTACTCGGCGATCGATACGACGATCAACCTCCTCCCCAGAGACTTTGCCCGGACAGAACGCGATGTCGAGTCCATGACAATCCCAGAGGCCTCTGACCACGTCGCCGCACTGGAACGGGCCGGTGCCGGCAATACAGGCCGAGCACGCGTCCAGTACCAATCAAAGTTCGCGTATCCCTTTGCCAATCTGATTCTGGTCCTGCTGGGGACCACAATTGCTTCTGTCAGGCGTCGCGGCGGGCAGGCTATTCAGATAGGCATCGGCCTGGTCCTGGCGTTCCTCTACCTGACTTTGCTGAAAGTCCTGGAGCCATTCGGCTACAGCGGGTCGGTGAGTCCGGGCGTTGCAGCGTGGACTGCGCACGTGGTGTTTCTTTGCGCAACGCTGTACTACCTACTACGCGTCAACAAGTAGGGCACTACGCTTCGCCGCTCGGACCACCAAACTGTATGGGCTGTCCCGGTGGCGTACGCTCGATGATCTCGCCATGCGTCCGCTCGAACCGCTCGATGTTGTCCATTAGCGCCGCGGCGAGCCGGCGCGCATGCTGCGGTGTGATGATGATGCGGCTCTTGACTCTGGCCTTCGGCACGCCCGGCATCACTCGAATGAAATCAAGTATGAACTCCTCTGGCGAATGGGCAATCATCACGAGGTTTGAATAAACCCCCTCGGCCATGTCTTCAGACAGTTCGATGTTCAGCTGCGAACCCGGTGCGTTCTCTTCTTCGGTCGTCACGGTTTAGTCGCTCTTGTTTCCGTTACGGGACGGCTGCTGCGAAAGCGCGAGCACACCGATCACGTCACTCTTGGTGATGATATCAAATCCGTTGTCTGTTCTCTTGACAAGAACCGCTCCCAGTTCGGTCTCCAGATGCGCTGACAGTTCACGTATGCCGATGGAGTCTGGGACAACCGGCAACGGATCGCCCATTGCTGACCGCACCTTGTTCGCGCGCGCGTCCGGATTTGCAATAAGGTGGTTCAGGATCGCCGTTTCAGTCAGGCTTCCAACGATTTCATCGCCCTCCATTACAGGCAACTGCGAAATCCCGTGACCGGCCATACTGCCGATTGCTTCTTCGAGCGTAGACTCAGGGTCGACAAACAGTACCGTCCGGTCCTGGCGTCGCTGTGAGACGACCGCGGCTGCGGTGACGCCTGGCGGCTCCTCCAGGAAACCGTGACCGCGCATCCAGTTGTCGTCGTACGTCTTGGAGAGATATCGAAATCCGGAGTCCGGCAGGAGAATCACGATTACCGCATCATCGCCGATCTCACCTCGGTGGTCCGATATCCAGTTGAGCGCGCCGGCCGCGGCCATGCCGCAGGACTGACCAACGAACAGCCCTTCGTCGCGGGACAGACGACGCGTCATCTGCATGGATTGACGGTCGTCGACGCGCACGTAGTCGTCTACGAGTTTGAAGTCCATGTTGCCGGCCAGAATATCCTCCCCGACGCCCTCTGTGAGGTAGGGATAGATCTCCGACTCGTCGAACTCCCCGGTGTGGAAATACTTGTAGTACACGGATCCGAGAGGGTCGACGCCGACGATCTTGATATCCGGGTTCTGCTCTTTTAGAAATCGAGCCGTCCCGGAAATGGTCCCGCCGGTCCCGGCTCCGGCGATGAAATGGGTGATGCGACCGTCCGTGTCGTTCCATAGTTCGGGACCGGTCGTCTCGTAGTGTGCCTGCGCGTTTGCTGGATTGTCGTATTGATTCAGATGAAACGAGTTTGGAATCTCATCCGCCAGCGCTCTCGCCAGCGAGTAGTATGATCGCGGATCATCCGGCGGGACGTGGGTTGGGCACACATGGACCTCGGCGCCCAGGGCGCGAAGGACGTCGATCTTTTCCTTGCTCTGCTTGTCGGTCGTGGTAAATATGCATCGATACCCAAGAGCGATCGCGGCAAGCGCAACGCCCGCGCCCGTGTTACCGCTTGTGCACTCTATGATCGTCCCACCCGGCTTCAGTTTTCCTGCCTCCTCGGCCGCCTTGATCATTGAAATGCCGATACGATCCTTTACTGATCCTCCCGGGTTGGTCGCCTCCAGCTTGACGAGGATGGTGCCTGGAAGGCCGCGCGAGAGCCGATTCAGCCGGATCAGGGGTGTTGATCCGATGGCTCCCAGGATATTGTCATGCCACATGCAATTGCCGAGTGTTTTCAACGATTCCCGTCGGGAACGACGTTTGACGAGATCGTTTTTTCTAA
>JANQRN010000098.1 GCA_028284545.1 Rhodothermales bacterium
TAGCACGCTCGACGTGCTAGCCAGAGAAACAGAATGAACGGCAACGCTCCGGCCGCGGCGTACAGGGCAGACGCGAGTTCAGATTTTCCGAGCGCCGACGCACCAACGCCAATGGCCGCGAGCAGGCCGACGGCGGCAACGCTGAACCAAACGTGCCCGCGTCGAAGATGGCCGAGGTACCGGTTGAAACCACTCTTGAACCGCCCCGCCCCGAAGACCAACATCGGCTCCGTAAGAAGCCCGGTGTGGATCATCGTGAAGAACAGGAAAACGGCAAACGCTACGGCGTATGCACCGTAGGACTCGTCACTGACGTGGTTGATCAGCAGGATGTTCAGGACAAAGTTCGACCCTGCGAACAGCGCCTGGTCGATTATTGTCCACGCTCCTTTCCGGGCGTAGCCGAGAATCAGCTGTAGAACGCCGGTGCGCTCAGCCGGTATTGTCTCCTCTGCTTTGATAAGGCACGCCCTGGATCAGCGCCAGACGACTCAGTTGTTACCGGCGCGCTCAAATACCAGGTAGGCCGAGGCCGCGGCGGTAATGATCTGCAGCGCGTCGCGCCAGTTGAAGCGCTCACGCTCAACGACATCGACGCGGAGAATATCACCCTCCGCGATCTGCGGATACTCGGTCGTGTAGATCGAGCCCTCCTCAATGACCGAATCGTAGATCGGCGCCATCGAGCCTTCATTCGGGCGAAAAAGCTTCACCGTCACAGTACGCGTTGTACGGCGCGGGCGCGGGCCCATCTGCGGTCCTCCTGTCAATGCGAGCAACTGACCGAGCGAGGTGTCGTCGTTGACCTCATAGAGGCCAGGCGCGATCACGGCACCCAGTGCTGTGACCTGAATCGTGCGACTCCCAGGAGAGACGTGATAGTAGTAAGGCGTCGCGTTCGACTCAGTTTGCTCAAAGCGTCCCACCACTTGCGCAGCGGCCGAGTCCAGAAAAAGGCCAGCGGCTGCTGCCACAACAACCAGTGAGAGAACAAATCGGCGCATGGATACTGAATTACGGTTCATGTTCGACACTATTTCCGGATGCCCCTGGGCTACGCCGTTTCCAGCTTCTCTGCTTTCCCGCCCCGGTAGTACTTGTTGTACTCCTGATATCGGTACTTGTAGGTGTGTTTGTAGCCCGTCTCCCGTGCAGGATCAAACCGGTTGATGATGGTCCCGAGAACGTTCGCGCCAACATGGTTCAACTCGTGCAGGCAATGCTCCAGCGCGCCCGCATCGGTCGTGCCCGCCCCGGCGACAAGCACAACTGCGTCGGCCTGCGTCGACAGGGTGGCGGCATCAGCCGTGAGCAACACCGGAGGTGTGTCGATGACGATGACGTCAAAGAGCTCGCGTAGCTTGTGAAGGAGCTGACGGAAATCGAAAGAACCAAGCAACTCAACTTGATCCGGAATGGGACCGGACGGCGCGAGCGCGTATAGATTGTCGAATCCCGTCTCAAGGGAAGAGATGTCGAGCGCGGTGGCACCGTCGCCCTGCTCACTTGCAACCGACTTCGCCAGCGCCGCGATGTCTGTGCCCTGCTTCATGTCGAGGTATCGGGCAACAGACGGACGATGGAAGTCCGCGTCGATTATCAGCGTTCGGCGACGCGCCCGCGCCGCGGTCACGGCGAGATTCAACGACGTCGTGCTCTTTCCTACGCCAGCCTCCGGACTTGAGATTAGGATCGACTGGACGACCCGATCAGGCACACTGAACTGTATGTTCACGTACAGGCGTCTGTAGGCTTCTGCAACCGGTGAAGCCGGATTCAGCAGCGTGCTGATACCCGTACTGATCTTGCGTCCCAGCTTCTGTTCGGTTTCCCTGCCGCCAAAATCTTGCTTGATCATAGGCTGCATATCGGGAACCGCGCCGACCAGTGAGACACCGCGTGAGGTCAGATCGTCGGGCGTGTAGATTTTCGAGTCCATCGAGAACCGGATAATCGCAGCTCCGAGTCCGAGCATGAGTCCGAGCAATCCACCAAGGAACATGTTGCGGCCGCGGTCTGGCTTCTCGGGCGACGTGGGCACCAGCGCCGGGCGGATAATCTTGACAAAGCCAACGCGGGACTCCTCGGCAATCTGGGCTTCCTGCAGGTTCTGCTGCAGATCAAGCAGCTTGCTCTCGCTGGCCAAACGGACACGCTCCATTTGCTGCAGCTGGACAGACTTCGCTGGCAACTGATCGAGCAACGCCGTTTGGCGGCCGATGGTGCGACGGAGTTCAGTGATCTTGCTTTCGAGTCCGGTCAGCTTGATCCGCTCCGTCGAGATCTGATTTTTCAGGCTCGAAGCATAAGCCAGTCCTTCGCCGCCGGTTGCAGTCGGGTCACCATCCGGAGAGATCGTTCCCGACACGTACTGGTCACCGAGGTCGCGAAGTCGCTCTTTCCACTGGTTGAGCCGCGTGACGATGTCCATCACGTGCGGCTGACCAGACGGATCGGCTTCCAACTCCGGGTTCTTGCGATAGATGGGTTCGAGAATCGCCTCCAGGTTCGCAATCTTCTCGCGCGCCTTGCCCATCTCTTCGTCCAGCGCTGCCGTGACATTTGCTGCCAGACGCGGCTCAATCTTGGCGAGCTCCGCCTCCATCGCCGTAATCGTGGACTCGGTCATCTTTCGCTCGACTAGCGACTCCGACAACTGCTGCTGGAGGTTCGCCATCTCTGCGACATTGAGAGCAGAAGCCGCGTCAAGCGCAACGGCGCCCGCGCTGCGCTGATACTGAGAGATGCGCGACTCGATATCGGATAGCTCCTGACGTGTTTTCGCAATCTGTTCCTCGAGGAAGCTTCGAGACTGCTTGATCCGATCAAGGCTCCCCTCTCCAGAATAGATCTGGTACTCCTCGGCGTACGTATTGGCCAGAGCGGCAGCCTCGTCTGGATCGCTGGAAACCGCGACCACACGAAGTGCGCCGCTGCGGGCGTCCCCTTCGGGCACGATGCGAATGAAGTTTGACTGCAGGTAGGTAGCCCAGTCCGTTGCTGTCGGCTCACGGCCGTCCAGCGTTTCGACCAGCTCGGCGCGCGCCTCCAGAAACGTCAGGTTCTTCTCCGTGCCGGGAATCTTCCCAGTTTCGATCAGGCGCGCGTACGTACGCTCGGCGATCTGGATCGACTCCTGCAGGATGAGCGCCTGGGTTGTGCGGTCGGCGTCAGTACCGGCCGCGCCAACAAATCCGTAGTTCAGCGCTTCAGGGCCGTTGTTGCCGGGTCCCTCGACAGTCATGAGGGTCGAAGCCCGGTACTCGGGTTTCATCGTATACGTTAACGCTGCGACACCGGCTAGCGTTAGCAACGTCACGACGGCAATGATCCACTTGCCCCGGCGCAGGATCTGAACAAGCTGATTGAAGGAGCGCTTGAAATCAAGACCGCCTCCGCCGCCATAGTATGAAGGAACGCCCGGATAGGCTCCGTATGCGGAGGGCTGGTCGTAGGCCCCGTTTGGAGTGCGCCCCGCGGGCTGGCCGGCTGGCAGATTAGAATTGCTCATTTGCGGAAACTGATGCGGCTGAGTTGTGCAGTCCGTTCTGACCGAACGCCCTCGTGTGTCTCAATTCGGGATTCGAGTTGGAATCCGGAAGGCGAGATTCGCGACGGTGCGGTCCGATAACGAACCGGAAACGGCATTAAGTACGTTTGAGGGGGCGTTATCCAAATTCCGGGCCACGGGCGGTCGCCGTCCTCGTGGTCCTGCCAGAATGCTAGCCGAGCGCCTCCGGAATGCCTCCAGATACCTCCAGATGCCTACAGAAGACGCCTCGAGCCGACACCTGCGGGAAAGATACGTTACCGCCTTACCTCTGATACAATCGGCAATTAGTCTCCCACCAAAATTATTTCGGACCTAAACCTAAAAGACCCAGTGGCTTCCGTCTTTATACCAGTGCACATCTGATTAGCACATCTCGATTACATAGCTCGGATGCGGCCTGGGAAACCAAGTCCGAGCACGTCCTGACTCCGGCGTGGGAACCGGGGGGTAGGACCAAGTGAGGGGATCGGCCTGGGAAACCGGCCCCGAACGCTTGAAAGCCCGGGTCTGGTGGGACCTCGGGCTTTCGTATTTTGGTGAAACGGGGATGTCGCTAACCGCCCCCGCCCACTTTTCTTGCTGCAGTCTGTTACTTCTTACCTCGGATCTGCCACCGCGGTGGAACTCGGGGCGCTCCTCTTTGGCACCTTGTACGTGATCCTGGCCGCCCGCGGCAGCATTCTGTGTTGGCCGGCTGGAATTCTGGCATCGTGCCTCTCTTTCGCTGTCGCGGCAAACTCTAACTACCGACTGGACGCCTTCAAGGAACTGTACTATATCGGTATGGGCGTCTACGGATGGTACGCGTGGTCGCGACCCGCACAACATGGGCTCGATCAAGCACTCCGCCCGGTGACGACGCGGTCGCCCCGATTCAACGCCGTCCTGATCGCCTGGGGTCTAGCTGTTTCTGCCGTTCTCGGATACTACTTCTCGTCGATCGGATCATCGCTTCCATATCTGGACGCCGGCACCACTGTCTTTGCCTTCACAACAACGTGGCTAGTCGCACAGAAAGTCATCGAGAACTGGCTCTACTGGATCGTGATCAATTCCGTAGGTATTTACATGTACCTGCGAGCAGAGGCGCCGTTCTTCAGCCTTCTGCTCGCAGTTTACACGGTGGTCGCCGTGCTGGGATACATGAAATGGCGGACGCTGCTCAAGGACCAACGCGCGGCGTACCGTGACGAGGGAACGATCGATGCGTAAGAACTTCACGGTGGTCGTGACCGGGGCAGAGTCAACCGGCAAGTCGACGCTTGCCGCGCAGCTCAGCGATGCGTTTGGCGCACCGCTGCTCGAAGAACAACTCCGCGTGTGGGTGGAGCGAAAAGGCGCTCCCCCTGCTTCAACCGAAGAGATGGCCGAGGTCGCAAACCTGCATATGCACCTGGCCGACGCGCTAGACGCCGAGCCGCACGAGATTGTGATCCTTGATACAGACCTGCTATCCGTGCTCGTCTACTGGGATCACTATTTCGGCGTTCCTCCACGATGGCTGTTTCACGCGGTTGCCATTCGACGCCCTGATCTGTACATCGTCGCCAAGGACAACATTCCGTGGTCACCTGACAGCCAGCGCGATGGCCCCGGGATTCGGTCACACCTCCAACCAGCCTTCGAGAGTCTCGCACCCACGCTGGCGCCCTGCGTTACGGCCGACGCCGTATCCGCGAAACGAAGACTCTCGGCGGCAGCAAGAGTTATTTGCGCCAAATTGGCCCGCTAGAAGCGGTCCGCAAACGACTCGGCCAACCGCGGTCCCGCGCCCGCGTCTTCGTGTTTGAAGAACACAAACGCCTCACTCCAACCGGAATCGCGGACGATCTGCGCCCAGTAGTCCAGATCAGCCTGTTCGTAGTCGGAGCGTCGTAGTCGCAGGTAGCCCCAGTCTGACGTTGCAACAGTCGGAACTGTGGGTGCATCAGATGCATCGGCGAAACAAAGCGCGTGGCCGTGTTGACGAAGAATCTCTGCAACGTCGTCGAAGGTTTGATCGCGAAACCAGGAGCCGTGACGAAACTCGAACGCCATCCGCACGCCGTCGGGAACACCATCGAGGTAGGTCGCGAGTCGAGCTGTGTCAGCCGGCATGTTCGGCGGCAACTGCATCAGGATTACACCCAGCGCATCACCGAGGACCGCACAGTTATCGATCAGATACTGCGTGGCGTCCAACGCCTCTGGGCTGAGCTTTTTGAAGTGAGTGATCCGTCGGGAAGCCTTTAGCACAAACCTGAAGTCCGGGCCGACTTCACCGGCCCAGCCTTCGAGCACCGAGCGCCGCGGCAACCGGTAGAAGGTGTTGTTGATCTCGACGGTCTTCAGTCTACTTGCATAGTAGCGGAGCATTTCGGCCGGTTTCGTGTCTTCGGGGTAGAAATGGCCTTTCCACGTCTTGTAGCTGAAACCGCTGGTACCTGTTAGGATGCGCACGGGAATCAAGGAAAACGGTGAGGAGCACCAGCGCGGCGGCAAGCGAGGCGCGCCGAAAGGTGCCACAAGGACGTCAGCGAGCCCCGAGGAGAACCGAAGAGCCACACGTTACTATATATTACACCTGCTCCCCTCGGCAAAACCCAATCTTCAGCAATGTTACGCAGATTCCTGACCTTCACGACCGCCGTCCTTCCTTTCCTTGCCGCAGCGGTCCTGTTGCCGACCGCAGCGACTGCTGCCCCACCGGTAGATTTCTCTGCCAGCGTGAGCGTCGACAAGTCTTATGACGAGTCTACTGCCGGGCCGGAAGCGACATTGCCAGAAGCCCGACGCGCCGGATTTGGTCGTTCAGTGGCGGTTGGCGAGTTCGAAGTGTTCGCGGGCGAGCCAACAAGCTTCCGAGACCCCGGGATGGTGCGCATCTTCAGGCGTGACGTAGCCGGGCGGTGGCGAGAGGCGGCGGCGGTGATGGCATCCGACGCCGACGTGGGCGACGGCTTTGGTCGTGTGCTCGCCACGGAGGGTGCGACGCTCGTTGTCGGTCAGCCCAACGCCGATGATCGCGCGGGCGCGTTGTACGTCTTCGCGCGCCGGGACGCGACGGGCGGATGGGAGCAAACTGCTCGCATAACCGCTAGCGTAGCGGCACCACAGGCAGGACTGGGCGCTGCTCTGGTCGTGAGCGGAGGGTATGTATTCGCCGGTGCGCCCGCGTATAACGAGGGCGCGGGTGGGGTCTTTGTGTATCGCATCCTTGACAACGGTTCAATCGTCGAAGAGTCCGTTATCACACCGCCGACGAGCGCCGAGGGGGGCCAGCGATTCGGGACGTCGATGTCGTACGCAAACGGAATTCTTGCCGTCGGCGCGCCGGGGCACAGCACGGGCGACGGCGCCGTCTATGTGTACAAGCAAGCCGCCGGATGGCAGTACCAGTCTCTGTTGACAACCGATGTCCAGGAGGGTGCACGCATGGGAATGCGCGTCGCTACCGACGGGGACCTGATCGCAGCGTCCGCGGCTGGTGTCGACAATGGAAATGGCGCGGTCGTCGTGTTTGGCCGTGACGGTGCCGCCTGGCAGGAATCAGGAGGACTTCGTACCGAGGGTGAGGGGACGCGACTGATGTTCGGTGCCGCGCTCCAGATCTCCTCCAAGTCTATCTGGGTCGGTGAACCCGGCGCAAACGAGATGGCGGGCGCCGTACACATGTTCTCGATGTCAGCCGATGGGTGGTCGCGCTCAGGATCGCTTGCCCACGCCGCGATTGACGGTCGCGATCAGTTCGGCGCCAGCATCGCGGTGCGAGACCGGGTCGCCATTGTATCAGCCTCGGGCGACGCGTACGGGGAGGGGGCCGCAGTTGTCTTCGAGCAACACAACTCCGAATGGGCTGACGCCGGCATGATCTACAATGTCCTGCCCCCCGTTGACCCGATTGTCGGGAATCAGATCGATTGCGCAGACGGCAAAGCCGAAGACTTCGATTGCGAAAACGTAGACCTCGTGTCGTTCCTGCCGAACAAGGATATAGAGATGGGTCGCGGCGTAAGGCTGAACGATGTCTGGGGATGGACTGACCCGGAGAGTGGACGAGAGTACGCGCTGATCGGCACAATGGAAGAGACAATTTTTCTCGACCTCGGAGACCCGGAGAACCCGGTCTACCTCGGTCAACTCGAGAAAACAGAGGGCTCTCGCGGAAACACCTGGCGCGACATCAAGACGTACAATAACCACGCGTTCATCGTGGCCGACGGTGCGGGTGCACACGGAATGCAGGTCTTCGACCTCACGCAGCTACGTGACGTGCAGAACCCGCCGGTCCGGTTCGAGGCGACCGCGCTCTACACGGGAATTGCCTCCTCCCACAACATCGTCATCAATGAGGACACTGGCTTTGCCTACGCCGTGGGCAACAGTTCCGGGGGCGAAACATGCGGCGGTGCACTGCACATGATCGACATCAAGGACCCCCAGAACCCGCAGTTCGCCGGCTGCTTCAATGATAGTCGTACGGGCAACAACGGCAGCGGCGCAACCCACGACGCGCAGTGCGTCATCTATCACGGCCCCGATACCGAGCACAAAGGAAAAGAAATCTGCATTGGCTCCAACGGTACTGCCATCAGCGTGGCAGACGTATCGAACAAGGAGAATCCGACGCCGATCTCGTATCGCGGTTATCCGACCTCAGCCTACGTGCACCAGGGGTGGCTCACCGATGACCATCGGTACTTCTACCAGAACGACGAAGGCGACGAGCTGAGCGGCAAGGTGGATCGCACGCGTACCATGGTCTGGGATCTCGCTGACCTCGACGACCCGATCCTCGTCACAGAGTTCTTCGGTCCAACAAACTCGACGGACCACAACCTGTACGTCGACGGAGACTACATGTACCAGACGAACAACGCGAGTGGGCTCCGCATCATTGATATCAGCGATCGCGAAAACCCGACCGAGTTCGGCTTCTTCGATCCGACTCCTTACGGAAAAGATGTTGCCGGATTCAACGGTACGTGGAGCAGCTACCCGTACTTCAAGAGCGGCATGATTGTCGTAACGAGCCGCCGCGAGGGTGTCTTCATTCTGAAGAAACGGAAGCGCGACCTGTAGACTAGGAGTCCGACACAGCTTTCCTCATCCTACGTACGTCCGACGGCGCGACGTCGTGTATCTGCAGTTGGATGAGTTTGTCGACAGGCACATTTTCGTAGCCTGCTTCCGCGAGATCGTCAATCATCTCGAGACTCACGTCGTGAATCTTCATAGCGATGAGTTTGTCGGTACCCACGCTCGAATACCCACGGCTCTCAAGGCCGCTTACGAAGTCCGGCGTAACGTCGTGAATGCTCATCGAGATCAGCTTTCCCGCCGTCAGCCCTCGCAGACCATACTCCTTCATGGCGCCAGCGAACTCCGGTGTGACATCGTGGATACTCATCGCAACCAGTTTGTCGGCAGGCAGATCATCAAAGCCGATCGCCGCGAAAGACTGAACAAACGCCGCGTCCACGTCATGGACGGCAAAGGCGAAGAGATCATCCTTGTCGAGATCGTCGTAACCGGCCTCGGCCAGGCCCTTGACAAAACCCGTCGTGACGTTCAGGGTGGCCATTGAATAGTGCTCGTCGTCTGACAGCCTCGAATAGCCCCAACGCTTCATTTCGTCTGCGAAGGCCTGCGATGGACTGAAGCGAAACGTGCCGCCCCCCTCGCCCTCAGCAAACGTTCCGTTGAACGCAAACGTGCCCGCTTCGCGCACTAGCGAAAACTGTGCAGTGGTGGGCGCAGATGAGTTGAGAGCGCCACGATCGAGATCGGCCAACTCATCGAACGGCACGTAGTCGCCATTTTGCCAATTGCCCTTCTCGCTACGACGCGAGAGAACGAGATGCAACGCGGTGCCGGCTTTCTTGCCCTTTACGACTGTGCTCGCCGTCCAGGTTCCACGAATCGGGTCAGCATCCTGGCTCAACTCGTGGGCTATCGCGTCGGTAGAGAGAAGTGAGCCCGCGACCAGCACCGAAAACGCCAGCATCCAAGCTCGATTAATGCGGGAAGACATGACTCCTCGGTTTTACTTGTTTCCTTTGCCGGTGACCTTCTTGATGTAGTCCGCGCTGATACCGTGGTCGTTCAGTTTGACGATCTGCTCAACGGTTAGATCGGTCAACCCTTCGCGGGCCAACTCCTCAAGAAAGTCTGCATCTACGCCGCGTCGCTCGAACGTAAGCAGTGCATCCAGCGAGAAGCGACCAAAGCCTGCTTCGTTGTAGGCGGCGACGCATTCTGCCTCCAGACCGTGACGCGAGAGGTCAACGATCCGCTCAACCGTCACATCTGCGTAACCACTCTCACGCAGCGCTACCGCAAGCTCGGCGTCTACGCCGTGTCTTGCGAGCTGCACATAGTCCTTCGCCCCAAGGCCGGCAAGGCCGGCGTCGATGAATTCCGACATGTCGTCAGCGTCAACACCGTGGCGCGCCAGTTCAACGAGCTCTTCAAGCGACAACCCGGTATATCCAATCGCCGCGTACTCGGCAATGTCGTCCTCGTCAATACCGTGGCGCACAAGCGAAACAACTCTATCCGCAGACGCACCACCGTACCCGAGAGATTCGAGTGATCTGACGAGCTCTGCGTCGACGCCGTGACGAGCAAAACTCATCAACGTTTCGAACGACAAGTCCGCGTAGCCCATCTGACGGAGTTCCTCAATGTAGTCAGCATCAACACCGTGCTTGGCCAGCTCGATGATCTGATCGATTGTCAACGTATCACCCTGCGCCGGCGCGGTCGCAAATGAGATTGCACCACTCTCGAACATGATGCCGGCCTCCGCAAGTTCGATCTCGACCTGCTCCATGGCCTCCGCCACATCGATCATGACTTCGTCAACGAAGCCCTTGGCTATGCCGTTGGCTTCGATCTGCGCCATGGCCGCTGCCAGCTGCGCGGCGGAAACCGCCGAGGTCGCAATGCCCGTTTCGGCGATCGCCGGCGGCTCAGCGATTTCGAACACAACAGGCTCAACGGGCTCGGCGAGTGCAGCAAGAGGCTCGAGTTGACCGTCGCTGGCGGGCGTTAGGGCGGCAACCGGCATTACGACGCTCAGCACGATGGCAATTGCGAGTGCGGCACCAACGCGGTTGACGTTTCGGAGACGTGGCCCGCTATCGAGGATATCGAGGAGCCTCCCTTCCAAATCGGAGCGTCGGGCCATCGCCATCATCGCAGCGGACGTCCGGTCACGACCGCGAATCGAACCGGCAAGCTCAAGCAGCGTCTGCGCGTACGTGGAAGCCCGGGTTCCGCTTGTGATTACCAGGTCGTCACACGCACGCTCGCGTTCAACGCGCATTGCGGATTCCGCCATCCAGCTCAGTGGATTCACCCAGAACAGCGCGCGCACAGTCTCGACCATCGTCTGCGAGAGACAGTCGAGGCGACGAACGTGCGCCAATTCATGGAGCATCACCGCGTCGCGCGTTTCGTCGTCCCAGTCGCTCGCCTCTTCTGGCAATACAATGGCCGGTCGAATGGAGCCGACGGTTACCGGAACGTCGAGCCAATCACACTTGCGGAGCCTGACCCGCCGGTTGATACCCATCCGCCGGGAATGGGACTCGAGGGCAAGGTGCCACGCGTCATCATGAACAATGTGTGACCCGCGTACCAACGCCCAGGCCGAGATGTGAGAGAACAGAAGTCTCGACAGCAGGAACAGCGTTCCGGCCAGCCACGTGACGAACACCCAGACTGTCCACGGCACAGCCCGCAGGTTTGCGGCAACAGCCGCGAGTCCGCTTGCCGAAACCTCGTCCCCCGCGCCGGCGGTGCTCGGCCCAGCCAGCGATGATCCACCAGTTGCAACACGCGTACTCCGCGACGCTGTCGCACGGGAGCTTACTGGCGCATCCGAACTCCGGTAGACCATCCGCGACGCGGAAACCGGGGCGGCAGCTGCAGAAGACTCGGCAACTGAGGGCAACGCGGGAACTGCGATTTTTGGCATCAGACCTCCAAGAACCGGGAGCACGAGAATCCCGACGACGGCCGCAACCCACACCAGATGGCGGAGCGCCGCGGCACTATTTCGGAGGACGTGGGTGACGATTCCCGCCGCGCCAAGAATGAGCCCACTCTTGACGAGCAGAGGGACATACATCTGAAGCCAGACGAGCGCGGTTTCTTGACCGGCGAGCGATTCGATGAACTCAATCATTCTAGTTGCCCTCCTTTCGAGCTTGTTCGATCATGGCTTTGAGGCGGTTGAGGTCGTCGTCCGAAAGATCCGCGTCGGGAATGTCCAGGAGGGCCGCCATTGCCCGCCCGGCAGATCCACCGTAGAAGGATTGAACGGTGTACTGCATCGCAGACCTGGCGGCTTCTTCGCTCGACTGGGTCGGCAGGTACACGTATCGGTTTCCCCTCTTCACGTGCCGTAGGTAGCCCTTCTCTTCCAGAATCCGCAGCATGGCCCGAACGCCGGAGTAGCTGGGGGCGTTTGAGATACCCTCCTGTACCTCAGCGGCCGTAGCCTCGCCACTACGGTAGACGAAGGACATGATCTGGCGCTCGCGCTTCCCGAGATCCATGGGTGACTTCTTGCGTTTCATTGTAGTCTGCCGCGCTGGGGGCAAGTATGAGTATCTTGGGGGCCGGCGACTTTCCGGGCGTCTTGCCGCTACGGCAAATGCTAGTTTGCTAGCACCTACGGTATTGATACGGCAAAGTTGCAAACGAGTCAAGAGAACAATCCGTGCCGAGGAAACCATCAAGTACCCTGCTACCCTACCCGTCGCCTTAGGGCTCTTCGTCGTTCTGGGCGTCCTGCCGGGCTGTCGGGCCAACTCTGCGGCCAGCAGCACCGACGAAATCGTCGATTCCGTCGCTCCCGAGTCAGGGGCTGTCGTCTCGCTTCTCGGCGATACGTTGGAGTTTCCCCTGTTCGATGAGGAAACGACAGAGAGGCTCGAGTCAGACGCTATCACAGCGGCCGAGCGTCTGGAGACGTACCCTACCGCGGAAAACTACGTCTGGCTCGGAAGGCGTTTGGGGTATCTCTGGAGGTACAACCGCGCGATCGACGTCTTCACAAACGGCATCAGGGGCTATCCTGACGCTCCCGCGCTCTATCGCCATCGCGGGCATCGATACATTACCACCCGCCAGTTCACCAAGGCGATCGCCGACCTGCGCGCCGCAGCCTCACTCGTCGAGGGCCAGGCCGACGTCATCGAAGAGGACGGTGCGCCGAACGAGTTCAACAAGCCGCGAACTACGCTGCACTTCAACATCTGGTACCACCTGGGCCTCGCATACTACCTGTCTGCGGATTTTGACAGGGCCACGTCCTCGTTCCAGGAAGCACTTGACGTCTCTCGGAATGACGACGCAATCGTCGCCGCAACCGACTGGCTATATATGTCGTTGCGGCGCAATGACAAACACAGCCAAGCAGAAGCCCTGCTTCAGCATATTCAAGCTGATATGGAGATCCTGGAAAACGGGAGCTACCACCGTCGCCTGCTTATGTACAAGGGCAACCTGCCTCCGGACAGTCTGCTTGATCGCGCCGGGGCCGACGACCTGGATCTCGCCACGCAAGGGTATGGCGTCGCGAACTGGCATCTTGTCAATGGCCGAGAGCAGGAGGCGCGCCAACTCTTCGCGGATATCGTTTCGGGGGACTACTGGCCCGCATTTGGCTATATCGCCGCTGAAGCCGAAATCGCCCGCTTATCGGAATAATGAGAAGTGTTTGTCTAGCGGCCGTGCTGGTGGCTTTTGCACTGACGTTCACTCCCGCCGCCGCACAGCCGGGACCGCGACCGCCGCAGCCCGCTGACTTCGTAGCATCACTTGTTTCGCCGGCGATGTTTGGCCGCGGTTATTCACAAGCGGGCCACCTTGTAGCGGCTGAGTACATCCGACACCACTTCAAATCTGCGGGACTCGAACCCCTGAGTGATGACTACTTCCAGCCGTTCACGATTGCCCCCGACATTGTCACCTCGGTCCCAACGCTGACAATCGATAATGTCCACCTTACGGCGGGAAGGGATTTCGTTCCTACGTCTGGGTCTCCTACGGGAGCCGCCTCCGGCGTGGCAGCTATATCGGTGGGGCACGGGCTCTTCCTGCCCGATAGCGGCGTCAATGACTTCGCTGGCGTTGCGCCCGGAAGCGTCCTGGTCGTGGAAGCGGGCCTTCCGGATTCACTCGCTCGTCTGTCAGTTCCAACCGACGCGGCCCGCGACGATTTCAAGGTCGCCGCAGCAGCGGCCGTAAACGCCACTGCGATCATCCTGGTCGTCGACCGCCTGACCTATGCAGTTGCTTCACCCGACGCGCCCATTCCGGTGTTCAAGGTGCTTCGATCGTCGATTGCGAATCCGGAAACGGTCTCATTCGATGTCAGGACCGCAAGGAACGTCGACGTGCAGGCCGTGAACGTGCTGGGGATCCTCCGCGGAACCTCATTTCCCGACTCGGTTGTCGTTCTCACAGCGCACTACGATCACCTGGGCGGGTTCGGAGATTCCGTGTTCTTCGCCGGCGCAAACGACAACGCCAGCGGGACTGCCCTACTGATGGACCTCGCATATCACTTCGCCCGAAACCCGCCCGAATACACACTCGCCTTTGCCGCGTTCTCGGGTGAAGAACTGGGGCTGCTTGGCTCGCGGGCCTTCGTCCTTTCACAGCTGATCCCGCTTGAACAAATCCACCTGGCGTTCAACTTTGACATGGTCGCGAGCGGTGGTCAGGGTGTCGTCGTTTCTGGAGGAACAGACTTTCCGGTGCTTTATGATCGACTGGCCCGAATCAATGACCACCTAATGCTGGGACCCATCCGTCCGCGTATGGCCACACCGATCAGCGACCACTATCCGTTCGTCGAGGCTGGCCGCCCGGGCCTCTTCATCTACGCCAACCAGGGAACGCAACCGTATCATCATGTTGACGACGTTGCCGCAACCCTGGAGTGGGACGAATATCTAAAGGTTCGCGAGCTCGCCGTCACATTTCTCACATCCGACAACTAGATGCCCGAAACCCCGCTCGACGCCGCGCTAGAACTCTACCACCAGATTGCCGACGTCAGTAATAGCGCCGCGCTGTTGGAATGGGATCAGGAGACTCACATGCCGCCCGGTGCGGCAGAGTCGCGAGCCCACCAGATCTCCACCCTGCGGGCAATTGCGCACGGCTTGGGAACGTCAGACGAACTTGCCGCGGCGCTTGCCAACCTGACGAGCTACGCTGACGAGAACCCTCAGAATGAGGTCGCGGTCGCCCTTGCTCGCGAGGGTCAGCGGGACTTTGACAAAGCGACTCGACTACCCGTTGAGTTTGTTCAACGACAAGCCGTTGCGGCAGCCAGGGCCAAGAATACCTGGAGGACTGCCAGGGAGAATGACAGCTTCGCTGAGTTTGCTGATGACCTCCGTACCGTGCTGGACCTGGCCCGAGAGCAGGCAGAACTCCTCGGATACCGCGAGCACATCTACGACGCCCTGCTCGATCTCTACGAGCCAGGTGCCACGAAGGCGCAACTCGATGCCGTCTTTGGTGACCTCCGCAACCAGCTGGTACCCATCGTCGAAAACCTCTCGCCTCGCCTCGACGACCGTGACAAACTGATCCACCAGCACTTCGACCCAGCGGCCCAATGGAAGCTTGGCGAGTCGCTCATTTCGGAGATCGGTTACGATTTTTCGCGCGGTCGGCAGGATAAATCCGCGCACCCCTTCTGCACGCACTTCTCCACAACAGACGTGCGGATCACGACGCGGATCGACGCAGACTTCTTCTCACCAGGTTTCTTCGGGACGCTGCACGAGACCGGTCACGGATTGTATGAGCAGGGCGTTCGTTCTGAACTTGAGCGTACGCCGTTGGCGAGTGGCACTTCGCTCGGGGTTCATGAGTCTCAATCGAGACTCTGGGAGAACCTCATAGGACGCAGTCGACCTTTTGTCGAGTTCATGATGCCGCGCCTGCGTGCAGCCTTCCCCGAGGCGCTCGGTGAAACCGATGCAGCGTCATTTCACCGCGCCGTAAACGCTGTCGCGCCGTCGCTGATTCGTGTTGAGGCCGACGAGGTGACGTACAATCTGCACGTGATGCTGCGTTACGAACTCGAGTGCGAGCTGCTGGAAGAAAGGCTTCCCGTGACCGACCTGCCCGAACGCTGGAACGCCGTAATGGGTGAGTACCTCGGGATACAACCAACTTCAGACGCCGATGGTGTACTCCAGGACATTCACTGGTCGATGGGTGCATTCGGTTACTTCCCCACGTACGCCATCGGAAACCTGATGGCGTCGCAATTCTACGATGCCGCCGCACGCGACCTCGGCAACTTGCCCGAACAGGTGAGGCAAGGTGAGTTTGCACCGTTGCGCGACTGGCTCAGGAAGCACATACACCAGTACGGTCGCATGCAGACCGCGGACGATCTGCTGGGCACTGTGACGGGAAGCGGCCTCGACGCCCGGCCATGGCTAGAGTACATTCGAGCGAAGTATTCAGATCTATACGAGGTCGACCTGTAGCTCGCGGCCATTGTCGGCGCGCACGAGCAGTCGCTGCTCGTCTGCCAGCACGGTGACCATGTCACTGCCCCGACTGAGGGTCCACGCACCATCTTGGAACTGCCACGACGGAAGAACTGCTTCGCTGCGGGCGCCGGTCGACTCCGGCGTCGCGAAGAGCGAGAGCCAGCGGACAGAGGTGGCTTGTTCGCGAACAGCAACAAAGCTCTCCCGACGATCATCGAGCAGTTCTCCAGTCCGTGATTTGTTGAACGGGGCGGTGTAGCGGTGCGCCTCGCGAGTGACGTCAGCTCCCGAGTCGGGAGTAACACCGCCTGCCCGACAAAATAGTTGCTGATCACCGGCGCGGACGACGAACCTCCCGAGACTGTCGGGCTCTGCACGATTCGCCGTGTGCCACCGCAGCGTCGCTCGCTGTGCGTACGGCAGCTCGGCTACATCCAGCACAGCCACGATCCCCGGCTGAAGCACAACGACGGCTCGCCGCAAGCTCGAAACATCTTCGTACGCGGCGGTAAGGTCCATCAGTAACCGGGCACCCTCCCCGTCCACGAATTCTGACGAGCGCATGTGACCGGTGATCTCGGCGATCCCCTGAACGCGACCATCTCCCCGCTTCCAATCCGGAATTCGCATTTCGCGGTCCTCGAACTGAAGCACGTTGTGACCGCGAACCGATGCATTGTAATAGTTCCAGCGCTCAGCCTCGAAGAAATCCGCGGGGTACCCAGACGGACTTCCGAGGTCGCGGATCATCCGTTCGCCGCCAACATCGATACATAATTGGCCCGCGTCATGATGTTCGTGATTCTCCTCGCGGGCGCTCCTTCCGTAGACGACCATCTGTGGCACATCGTTGTCCCAGGACTCCCGAAACGAGAAACAACCACCGTGCTCAGGAAAGTGGGCGCCGAGCGGCAAGATCCCGGTCGCGCTCGCCGGCTGAAGCGCATCGTCAAACCAGAGAAACTCGACCGCATCACCTTCGCTGGCATGAGACAGATAGTAGTCCTGGATTACCGGGTTTCGCGACGACGCCGCGATTGCCGCAATGTGTCGACTCCAGGGCACAGCGTCGGTGTGCGAGTCACCGAAGGCGGCAATGTACCCCTGGGGCAACGTCATATAACGTAGCCACTCGCACGTATCCGGAAAGGGGTACTGCGCGAGGCGAGCCGAGCTGCGCGCGGACCAATCATCGAACGCCTTGAAAAAAGCTACGGGGCGCTCGGTCGCGTTGGCGTAGGCAGGAGACTCATTGAACTCTCCGTCGCGACCGTAGATCTCAAGGTAGCGGTCGAACGTTTCGACGGCGTGACGAACGATATCGTCGGTGTCGGGAATCCGACCGTCAAGCGCCATCGCCGCCACAGCGACACCGCCAACTATCGTCGTAGTCCAGTTGTTAAGATCCTCCATCCACCACGGATCCTGCGTCAACGAAACTCGAAGGGGTTCAATTCCCCTTCTGTTGATTCCGTGGGCAAGTCGATCACGCGTCTGTTCGTCCAGCGACCCATACAGCCAGTCAAACGCAAGCCCAGAGTCGTAGGCGAGCATACCTGTTCGCAGACCCGCCGGATGGCCGAAGCGGACATGCGCCTGATCGATCCAGTCTGGCCAACGTGCGTCGTCCAGAATCGCATCGAGCTGTTCGACAGCTGCGTCCCGAAATGCCGCCTCACCCGTCAAAAGGTTTGCCAGCGCGTGACGCTTGATACGCTGACCTGCTGCGTCGCAGATTATGAAGTCGAGGTTGGCCGCCTTGACGGTAGCATGACTACGCTTGGGCAACGGGGTATCCGGGAGCAGGATTGGCACGTCGAGATCGGCACGCGCATGCGACAGTATAGAAGCCCACAAGCGACCCGCATGCCCACCCTCAGCGGCACGCCGGATCTCGGCCAACGAGCGGGTGGTCGACCCACCGTCCACGGACACGTACAGGTACGGGTGCTGCCGTACACGCCGTTGGGCGCAACCAACGGCCCAGTGGCGTGATAGCGACAGGATGAACGACGACCGAGCTACGGTGTTGAAAAAGTGGCGGCGGTTCAAGGCAGCTATATTCTGTAATTGGAGCGTGTTATGGAGCCAAAGGCATTCGCAAGAACCATATCAAGAAAACGGATTCGACGCAAGCGGCTACCGGCACCCGAGCGCGCGGTGCGCATTGTGACCGCTTCGCTCGTTGCGTATCTCCTTCTGGCCGGGCTCCACAAAGGCGAATTCTGGCCATTTAGCTTCTACCCCGACTACGCTCAGGCCGGGAGTCCATGGACACGGGCCCTGGTTCGCGAATTACCAACCGAGTCGGCCGTCCTGGAGACGCTTCAAGCAGCGTGGCCGCGACAACAGGAGACAATCTACAGCGATGTGCTTCCCGGCAAACCGCTCGCGCTGTCGGACCACGACCTGTCGTCCCGGCTGCTGACTCAATACGTTGCCGAGCCCGCCTGGACGCCAGAGCGATTGGCGGCGCTCGCCGTACTGTTTGAACGGGAGGGGCTTGAAGACCGGCAGCTCATTCTCTTTCGCGCCCGCGGCGAACCGGACGGCGCAACGACCGGCCTAACGATCACGCCCGTTGCCTTTATATCATCGGGCGGCGCGACACCATTGTTTCTCGGCGCGACCGAATCAGACGACGGATGAGCCGAGCGAAGTTGACTGCGTTGATTGGACCCTGGTTTGGGTTTGGGTCTGCCGAGACTCGGAGTGACCGTGTATTGTTTCGGCTCTTCGAGTTCATCGTGGTTTTCTGGGTCGCCCTGTATGCCTGGACCTGGGCGTCGCAAATCGCGGCGCTCGATCAGTCAGTCGAAGCAACCGGACTGGCACAACACATTGACCTGTCGTTTCTGCGTAGCAACGGCCGGTCCTGGCTGATCGCGGGCCTAATCTCCGTATTCGCATTGGCAGGAATTATTCGGATCCTTCGGCCAGCTTACACGGCCGCCCTTTTCCTGCTGCACGTGCAGTTCAGTGCCCGATTCGTGACACCTCCGATTGATCACTCGTCCCATGTGATCGGCCTGTGCCTCCTGGGCCTGGCTATCGCGGCAATCGGGTTCAAGTCCGGACCAAACCGGAGGAAGTTTGCGCTCGCGTTCGCCTGGTTGTCGATG
Source organism: Rhodothermales bacterium (assembly GCA_028284545.1). GTDB lineage: Bacteria > Bacteroidota > Rhodothermia > Rhodothermales > JABDKH01 > JANQRN01. The sequence goes on from JANQRN010000098.1 coordinate 19,194, forward strand.
GGTTTCGGGTACCTTGTTTCGGCTGCCACGAAGTTGCTTGTCGCCGGCCCGCGGTGGGCAGATGGAACCCACCTCTGGATGTGGATCAACGAACGGGCGACCGATATAGCTGCGCGCACTGGAGAGTTTGAACCGAATGTTGCCCAACAGGTGCTGTTGGACAATTTATGGCTGGCGACGGCGGTACTCACGGTCGGACTCGTATGTCACGCCAGCGGCTTTTTCCTCTGGTTTCGGCAGACCAGGCACATTCAGGCGGCTGCGCTCCTCGTCGTGCACGCAGGAATCGTCATGTTGCTCGGCACCTCGCCACAACCCGCGATGTGGCTACTTGCCTTGTTCGCAGTACCGTGGGAGCGCGTCAACGCAGCCTTCGCTTCGCGGCCGTAACAGGCTTGCGTCCAGAGTTGTACCTTTTGGCTCACCCGACCGGGTGTCATTCCGACACGTCCAGTCAAGATCCTCAAACGCAAACAACGATCTGTAGAAGCACATGGACCTTCAACAAATAATGGACGCGATCCTCGCGTACACGCCCCGGGTGCTGGGCGCTATCGTAATCCTGATCCTCGGTCGGATCTTCGCGGGTTGGGCGCGCAAGTTCACGCGACGTGCGCTCGAAAAAGGCAACGTAGACGAAACACTTGCGACCTTCGTCGCGCGCGCTGTCGGCATCCTTGTCATGGCCTTCGTTATCCTGGCCGTGCTTGGTCAGTTTGGCGTCGAGACGACGAGCTTCATTGCGATACTCGGCGCCGCCGGCCTCGCCGTCGGACTCGCACTGCAGGGTACGCTCTCGAACTTTGCGGCAGGCGTCATGCTCATACTCTTCCGCCCGTTCAAGGTCGGCGACCTGATCAGCGCCGGTGGGGTCACGGGTATCGTCAACGCTGTAGACCTGTTCTCTACCAAGCTCGACACACTGGACAACCGGAGGTTGATCGTCTCGAACTCGGAGGTATACGGTGGCACCATCGAGAACGTGACGTTTCACGACACCCGCCGCGTCGACGTGAACGTCGGCACCGACTATGGTGCTGACCTCAAACAGGTGCGGGACATTCTTGAAGCCGTCCCAGCCCGCATCGAAGGAGCCCTCACAGATCCCGCTCCGCAGATATTCCTTAGCGACCTGGGTGACTCGTCGATCAACTGGCAAGTGCGAATCTGGTGTCGCACGGACGAATACTGGGACGTCTGGCAACGCACTACGCAGGAAGTGAAGGCCGCGCTGGATGCAGCTGACATCGGCATCCCCTTCCCGCAGATGGACGTACACATGGACGGCGTCCTGCAGAGAAATGGCTAAGCGTGTCGGCGAAAGCTGGGACCCGTCGTCCTGGAAAAAGAAGCAGGCGCTTCAGCAGCCAGAATACGACGACAACGCACAGCTCGAAGACGTACTTGAGCAGCTCAGGCGCCTGCCACCGCTGGTCACTTCGTGGGAAGTTGAGTCGCTGACGGCGGAGCTCGCCGAAGCCGCGGCCGGCCGCAGGTTTCTTCTGCAAGGCGGCGAATGTGCGGAGACACTGGGCCTTGTCGACGGTGACTCGATCACGTCTCGGCT
>JANQRN010000104.1 GCA_028284545.1 Rhodothermales bacterium
TATCCTGTGTACGGGGCTTATCGCCGTGTATGCGCTGCTAGGGTCCGCCTGGGCCGACGGTATTCGTTGGTTCATCCTCATCTATACGCCGCTGATGCTCCTCCTCAAGCTTGCAGCGCTGGCGGTTGGGCCGGGGACGCTGCGCGGTCGTAGTACTTCGAAGAAACTCGGTAACCAGGCACCACAGGCATTCTTCCACGTCATTTACGCACTTAACGTCGTGCTGCTGCTGTACGCGCGTTGGTGGATCATGGCTGCAGCCTGGGCGATGATCTGGATCTTTTCCTACGTCTTTGAACGCCGGAATCGGCCGTCATCCTGAGCGTGCATGCTGTCCACGTATTACTTGTTACGTGGCCTTGCGCACGAGTGGAGTAGTCTTCTATCCGGGAGTCGCATTGGAGATCTCTACTCGCAGCGCCCCGACGAGTTGTCTATTCTGTTCGAGGCTGAAGAGCCGCTCACGCTACGCGCCAGCTTTGGAGGGAGACTTCGTTTTGTGTACCTCGAGCCCACCGCTGCGCGAGCCCGGCGCAATGTGGCCGACGTGCTTGCGCCGGCGCGGGGACACGAAGTCCTAGGCGTTCGGGTCGCTGACCGAGATCGCGTGCTTCATTTCGATCTCGCCGGCGGCATGCGAATCGACATCACGCTCTTTGGTGCGCGCGCCAACGCATTCCTGACAACGCCCGGAGAGGAGCTCGCCGAGACCTTTCGTGGAACCGGGCAAACCGCGCCACCGGCACCCCGATCGGTCAGGAACACCGATGAGATTGCAGCGGCATTCCCGGAAACATGGTCGGAGTTTCGGGCAGCCGATCACGACGGGCGCCGCCGCACGTGCGCGCAATTCGTGAGACGGGCGCATCCACTGATGAACTCGCTGCTCGCCGAGGAATGTGTTGCGCGGAGCGGTCTGCCGAAGTACGTGGATGAGGTTGCGTCAGACGCTCTTGAGACCGCGCAATCGAACCTGATCGCCGCAATCCGCGAAGTGGAGAGCGAAGCGCTAGATCACAGGCATGCAAAGATCTACACGTGTGACGACCGACCCATGTCGATCTCTATCGTGCGTCTCAGCCACCCCACCGGGTGGGAAGCGAAGGAATACGATAGCATTTCAGAAGCGGTTCGTCGATTTGTTAAGCGTTCGCTGTCGTGGGCTCATTTCGATCGGGAGTACGTCCCGGTGCGCTCGGCCGTCCAGAAGGAGCTGGACAGAAACACGAAGCGGTTGGCCCGCCTCTCATCCGAGCTACAATCTCAATCCCGGGCTGATCGTTACGAGCATTGGGGGCACGTGCTGATGGCTACGAATCCCGGTGTCGTGGACGTCCCCCCGGGCGGGCGTCCAGGAGACACGATTGTGGCCCTGATCGCTGACCCCTTCGATGCTGACGCGTCGTCCATCGAGATCCCAATTCAGCCACGGCTGTCGCTGGTGGAGAATGCCCAGCGGTACTACGAAAAGAGTAAGGCGACAAGAGCAGCGCGCGCTTCGGCAATGGGTCGCCTTGAAGAGATGACGAATCGCGTCATGCGGTTGGAGCGTCTGATCGAACGTCTGGACCAGGTTGCTTACCCGCAAGCCTGGCGAGACGCCAAGAAGAAACTGTCCAGGGAACTTGCCCCGTACGCCAAACGAACGGGTGAGCGCGCCGAATCGGTGCCGTACAGGAGATTTGTGCTTGACAGTGGATTCGAGGTCTGGGTCGGCCGCAACGCCAAGCAGAATGACGAGTTGACGACCAGGGCGGCACGGAAATTCGACCTTTGGATGCATGCTCGCGGAGCCGCCGGTTCCCATGCCGTCCTTCGATTGCCGTCCCGCGACGCGCAGGTCCCGGAAGACGTGGTCCTAACCGCGGCGGGTATTGCCGCGTACTACAGCAAGGCGAGGGGAGCCGATATGGCTCCGGTGATTGTTGCCGAGCGGAAGTTTGTGCGAAAGCCGCGTCGTGCGCCGGCGGGAACGGTTCTTGTTGATCGGCATCGGGTTGTTCTGGTCACGCCAGGACTGCCTTCGAGAACCAAAGACATCAGTAACTGACAAGCGAAACTCGCGAACAATGGAGCTCTGGGAAGCGGCACTACTGGGACTGATCCAGGGACTGACGGAGTTCCTTCCGATTTCGTCGTCGGGGCACCTTGTCCTCGCACAGTTTCTACTCGGCGTAGAGGGTGGCGAAAACGTCACATTCGAGGTGTTTGTGCACTTCGGAACCGCGCTGAGCATCATCACTGTTTACCGAAAACGTCTCGCGCTGATCATCCGCGAGGTCATTGCGGCGCTGGGAAGTCCGACCACGCTGGCGGCTCGGTACAACGACACGGAACCGTTGCGTACGGCGGTCAACATTCTGATCACGTTGGTGCCGACGGGGCTCGTGTATTTGACGCTGAAGGACTTTCTCGAGGCGCGATTTGGTGATCCGCTCTTTGTGTGCGCGATGCTCATCGTGACAGGCATCTTGCTGCTGTTGACGATGTTGCGCAAGTCACCCAGTGGAGATATTCGACTGCCGAAGGCGTTTCTGATTGGCTGCGCGCAGGCCGCGGCGATGCTTCCCGGCATCTCCCGCTCGGGCGCTACAATCTGCACGGCCATCTACGCGAATACCGACCCGGAGAAAGCCGCGAACTTCTCGTTCCTGATGCTGCTTCCTGTCGTTTTGCTAGCTACAGTCATCAAGTCGCTCGACATGGTTTCGGCGGGTGCGGCCGGCGGCTCCTGGATAGTCCTCGCGGTTGGGACGCTCGTTGCCTACATCTCGGGCATCGCGGCAATCAAGGCGCTTATCGGCGTCGTCAGGCGCGGGCGTCTGGCCTGGTTTGCGCTCTATTGCTTCGCCGTCGGCGGGTTCGGCATCTGGTTGCTGGCGTAGCTGCCTCAGCTTAAAGAAATCGAGAGTCTGGCCGAAACAGCATAAGATTCTCGTTTTGATACGCGCACCTCGCTACCCCGCATGAAATTCAAGATTTTCGTCGTCGACGACGACCGGCATTACGGTCGGATGCTGACCTACCGGCTCGAGAAAAATCTCGACCATGACGTACGTCACTTCACGAGCGGCGAGGAAGCGCTCGAACACATCGACAGCTCACCAGATCTCATTCTGCTGGACATCATGATGCCCGGCATCGGTGGCATGGAGACGCTGCGTCGCATTCGATCGACCCACACCGACGTTCCCGTTGTGATGGTCTCAGCGCAGGGTGTGATTGACGTTGCCGTCGAGGCAATGCAGCTTGGCGCGTATGACTACATCACTAAGGGCCAGGACGACCTGCTGAAGCTGGATACCGTTGTCAAGAACGCGCGAGAGAAAGCGAAGGTTGATCGGGAGTTGGAGACGCTGCGCAGCGTCGTCAAGCAACGATTTTCGCTGGGTGGCCTTGTGGGCGATAGCGCCGCGATGCGAAAGGTCTACAGCACGATTGAGAAAACACTTCGTGGCGATCTCACCGTCGCGATTCAGGGTGAAAGCGGAACGGGGAAAGAACTGGTCGCGAAAGCCATTCACTTCAATTCGCGCCGGAAGGACGGACCGTTCGTCGTTGTCAACTGTGCAGCAATCCCGCGTGAACTCATGGAGAGTGAGTTCTTTGGCCACGAAAAGGGTTCCTTCACCGGCGCGCATGCGCGAAAGATTGGGAAGTTCGAGCAGGCAGACGGTGGGACGATCTTCCTCGACGAGATCGGTGAGCTCGATCTGGACCTGCAGGCGAAGCTGCTTCGGGCGCTGCAGTCTTTCGAGATAACGCGCGTTGGTGGTTCGGGGACGATCAAGTTTGATGCGCGCGTCATCTCGGCGACCAATCGCAATATTCAGCAGATGATCGGCGCTGGCAAGTTTCGCGAGGACCTTTACTACCGACTATTTCAGTTTCCGCTACTACTGCCGCCGCTCCGCGAGCGGGGCGACGACCTGCTGTTGTTGGCGAACCACTTCCTGAAGGAGTACATAGCTGAGCATACAGAGTTTGCGGCGAAACGGTTAACGTCCGAAGCCAGGCGAGCAATTCTTGCGAACGCGTGGCCGGGCAACGTCAGGGAGCTGAAGTCGGCCGTCGAGCGTGCCGTGCTGGTGTCAGACTCTGACGACATTACCGCGGAGGACCTGATGCTTGATGCCGGGGCCGGCATTCCCTCCTGGAGCGCGGCCGGATCCGGCAATCATGGTGGTGCAGTGCAACCTGGGTCAGCCGGGCACAGTACAAACGGCGACTTCGGTGGCTCAACCGCCATGGGTGCGCCTGCCGACGACGATGTTGTCCTCGGTCTCGGGGAGAACGATATTGTACCATTGGACGATCTCAAGCGGCGCGCGATCAAGCGTGCGTACAGAGTCTGCGACGGCAACGTTGATCGAGCCGCCGTTGAGCTGGGGATTGGCAGGGCGACCATGTACCGACTTCTCAAGAAGTACGACGTGATGCGCTGAGCCTACGTAGCATCGTTCGACCAAGCCCGGCCTGATGATTCAGGCCCAATTGCCTGTCGGCGGTGTTACAGCGATGCGATTGACGAAGTACGAGAAACAGGTTCAGCGCGAGATCGAGGGATGGCAGTCGGGGACGGGGTCGTTCCTTTTCAAGGCCATCAACTGGGCCATGCAGCCCATGGACTGGGTCGTGAGCCGCGTCGTATCGCCCGATCTCGAGGAGCAGGCCGACGAAGCGGTAAACCAGCTGCTCTCGATCCTGAACGACGCGTCGAAGTGGACTAGCGACTTTGACGGCATCATCGAGGCCGCGGCGCGGCGCGGCGTTGAGGTGGAGTCTATTCGGGAGCTGCGCGACGAAGACCTCGAAGTCCTCGACGAACTCGCCCGGGAGCAGTTTTCGAGCAACGCCATCCTCGCAGCCATAGAAGGGGGGGGCACGGGTCTGGGAGGCGTATTCCTTATCGCGGCCGACATTCCGCTGCTGTTCGCCATAAACCTTCGCATGATCCAGCACATCGCGGCCTGCTACGGCTTCATGCTGGACGACGAATCGTATCGCCCGCTGATACTCTCTGTCTTTAACGTGGCTTCTTCCGGGTCGTCAGAGGCCAAGGTTGACTCCATTCGTGAGATCAGTGTGGCCGCAGCCGCTTTCGCCAACGACCTCGACTATCGTGGTCGCGTCCGCGGCTCATTTCGCGACCAGAACCGCCACCTGCCGCGGGAGATCGTCAAGAACGTCCTCGGTCGAAAACTGGCGCAGACGATCCCCATCGCCGGTGCCGCCGTCGGCGCAGGCATCAACTACTGGTTCACGACTGAGTGCGCAAATACCGCGCACATGCTCTTCCGTGCGCTCTACCTAGAACGGAAAGACCGCCTGTAGGCGCGAACATGCCGCTAGTTGCCATTGTCGGCCGACCAAACGTCGGCAAATCCACTCTGTTCAATCGTCTCACCGAGCAGCGTGTAGCGATCGTACACGATGAACCGGGCGTCACTAGAGACCGCGTCTATGGCGAGGCGGAGTGGAACGGGCTGGCGTTCCAGGTGATCGATACAGGAGGATTTGTGCCGGCGTCGAAGGATGTGTACGAAAGCGCAATCCGTAACCAGGTTGCCGTCGCGCTCGACCAGGCTGATGCGATTTTGTTTGTCGTCGACGTTACCGTCGGCTCGGCAGACCTCGACGAGGGCGTTGCCGAGATGTTGCGGGTTGCCAACAAACCCGTATTTGTCGTTGCGAACAAAGCCGACAACCAGAAACTTCGGTGGGGAGCGGCTGAATTCTATTCGTTTGGCCTGGGCGAGGTCTATCCCGTGAGTTCCATCAACGGCTCGGGTACAGGCGAACTTCTCGATGCGCTTGTTGAGGCGCTGCCAGATGACGACGAAGCGATCTCAAACGACGCCGATGAGTCGATCCGGCTGGCGATTATCGGCCGGCCAAACGTTGGGAAGTCTTCTCTCGCGAATGACCTCCTCGGTGAGGAGCGCTCTATTGTGGCCGACGAAAGTGGAACCACGCGAGACTCTATTGATAGCCGTCTGCAGTTCCATGGGCGCGAGATCGTCCTGGTTGATACAGCCGGCCTGCGCAGACGCAGTAGGGTTAGAGAGAACGTTGAGTTCTATTCGCTCCTGCGCACTGAGCGCGCAATCAAGGAGTGCGACGTTGCGATCATGATGATCGACGCAACGCAGGGCCTCGAGTCCCAGGACATCAAAGTCTTGAGGCAGGCAGCCGACCTGAACAAAGGGCTTGTGATTGCGGTCAACAAATGGGACCTGGTCGAAAAAGAAACCAACACCGCTCGAGATGTTGAACGTGAGATCAAGGAGCGGCTCGCAACACTCCGGTACGTTCCCGTCGTGTTTGTCTCAGCCCTGACCAAGCAACGCGTTCACAAGCTTCTGGAGGTGGCGATTGCCGTTGCTGATCGTCGTAAGCAACGAATCGTGACAAGCGAGTTGAATGAGGTGATGCTTGCGGCAATCGAGCGCCGCCATCCGCCGACGTACCGGAATCGGTACGTGAAAATTAAACACGTGCTGCAGGTGAAGACAGATCCGCCTGTTATTGCTTTCTTCTGCAACTACCCACGTGGCGTGAAGGAAAACTACCAGCGATACCTCGAGGGGCAACTTCGGCGCGCGTACGACTTTGTAGGCGTTCCGTTGAGCCTCGTTTTCCGGCAGAAATGATGTTGAGAGTTCACACTGTCGATAGTTTCAGCGCGTCTCCGTTCTCAGGTAACCCTGCGGCAGTTTGTGTGCTCGCCGCGTTTCCGTCGGAAGAATGGATGCAGCAGCTTGCCACGGAAATGAACCTCTCTGAAACTGCGTTCGTCGTTCCGGCTGGCGACGAATTTGGATTGCGGTGGTTCACCCCGGCAGCCGAGGTCGACCTGTGCGGACACGCGACGCTGGCCGCTGCCCACGTGCTGTGGCAGGAGGGCGTAGTCGCTTCTGGGCGCGAGATCAAGTTCGAAACCCGCAGCGGTCAACTTGGCGCGAGAACCGATGGGTCCTGGATTACGCTCGATTTCCCGACAGAACGGGTTGCGCGAATTGAGCTGCCGGACGGGCTCGCGGGTGCGCTCGGGGTCGCACCGTCCGGTGTCTTCCGAAACCGCATGGATCTGCTGGTGCAGTTCGAGTCGGAACGCGTCGTGCGCGCGCTGACACCGAACCTCGAACTCCTCTCGGCTCACGAAGTGCGCGGTGTGATTGTCACCGCGTCGTCGTCTGAGAAACCCTATGACTACGTATCCCGGTTCTTTGCACCGCGGTTCGGCGTACCCGAAGACCCGGTGACCGGTTCGGCCCACTGCGCCCTGGGGCCGTTCTGGTCTGATCGACTCGGTAGCGAATCGCTTGTCGGCTACCAGGCGTCACCGCGCGGTGGAACGGTACGGACGACGGTAAAAGACGACAGGGTGCTTCTGTCCGGACAGGCCGTCAGCGTGTACAGTGCAGACCTTTCTGCAGCTGCGCAACCGTAGGGCTGCGTAACTACCAGCCCGGTACGAGCTGAAGGCCGAAGTGGGCCCCCTTGTCCGGTCGCTGGAACGGGTACGCGTAGAAGATCTCCATCACCATGTAGCCGAACAGGTTGAAGCGGCTTGAGGCGCCAACGCTTACCATCGGTGACCGAGCGGTCGGCTCTCGCTTGAACTCGAGCACAGGGGCCTCGTCCTTGGTCCATGCAAGGCCCGCGTCCGCGAACAGCGACAGCTCCGTTGGGAGGTACGGGAAGTTGATCAACCCGAGTTGCTCAGAGCCGAACAACGGAAACCGGATTTCAGCGCTGGCTAAAGCGATCCGCGTCCCAAACAGGTTGTTCAGCGAGCACGCGCCACTGTTCGGCAGTCGCAGCGTACACTCCGCGGGTTCCAATGAAGCGTAGCTGTAGCCGCGGATAAAGGACAGACTATTCCCATACCCCAGGTACTCCTGCGTGAAGACTCCAGTATCGTCGCTGTTGTCTTCCTGGGCGAAGTAGTTGCCAACATGCAGGCCACGGATGGCGAACGTGAACGGCTTCGCGAAGTGGTACTTCCGATAGTCGCCAACTACGCGCAGGAACGACTCAGAGCCGATGAATGGTGAGACCTCGACGCGATACCGACCACCCTGGATCGGCGACGTAAACCCAAAGAACGAGTAGTCGCCGATGTAGGATAGCGATGAGTTCGCGAAGTAGATCGGGTCTGGAGCGGGTACCTGTTCAACATCACGGGTAAAGGTCAGGAAGTCCTGCGTGTACCGCTCGATTTCGTAGTCGAACCCATATCGCACAAATCCGCCCGACAACTCAAACCGTCGCGTCGTCGAAAGCGGATACGACGCAAGGCCGCTAAGCTGATCGATGAAGATGCGACGGCGGAATTGCTCGATCTGATACGAATTGCCGTCAGGCGACAACGAATAGCTCGAGGACAGGATCAAATAGGGGATGTGCGCGATTTGGCCACCCCAGTTCAGTCGGTTCTTCTGATTCAGGTATGATACCTGGCCTCCAATGTCTTTGAACGTTCCGTTTGCCTGCGCCACCACCGTCAGATTATGGTTGCCAAGCATATCGGAGAAGAAGAGCCCGATTCCACCTGAGACGCCGGTGCCAAATGGCCCGCCGGCCGAGACACCAACTGACGGCGGCGCAACGTAGTCGAGCTTCAACCGCGCACCATAGTCCTTGATGTCATAATCCTCAGGATCTGGCAACCCGGATAGCGGGTCGTCCAGGTAGCTCGCTACCAATCCGGCATTGCTAGCATACGCGGGCGGAAGGGCTCGCGCCGAGGCCGCAAACTCGCGATCCTGAACTTCGACGAGCGTACCGACGGTCTCTGATGCTTCGCGGGAGAAGATTGTGTACTTGTTGTTCGAGAAGACAGAGTACATCATACGTCCGCTCTGTCCGGCGACCGTCAGCGCAGGTGAGGTAGCCGTAATGCCACTGATGCCAGTCTGCACGTCGGTCACACGATAGACGAGATCCTCGTCGAGAGCGTATCGGTACACATCTTTGAATCCGTCCTGATCGGAAACGAAGAAGACGGATTGTCCGTCAGGCGAGTACTGCGGGTTGATGTGCAACGCATCGTCGAACGGAACGATCGTATCGAGCTCTCCTGTCTCCACGTTGATGAAGGACAGCCTGAGCTTGGCGTAGTCCAGTGTCTCGAAGTCCGTTCCGTACGGTCCTCGATCAGAAGCAAACGCGATCGTCTTGCTGTCGGGAGACCACGAAGGATGGAGGTCGCCAAACTTGTCGTCGGTGAGCTGTTTTACATCGCCAGACTCCACGTCGAAGACGTAGATGTCGCTGATGCCGCCATCAATTCCGGAGAAGGCGATGCTCTTTCCGTCAGGCGACCAGGCCGGGTTGGACATCGCAGTGACACCCTCCACGGCAATGCGACGCTCGACGCGGCCCGAATTCCAATCCAGGATCGCCAACTCGTTGTCTCCTTGGACAAAGGTGACAAACACAAACTGGCGACCATCCGGAGACCACGAACCTGCCGAACTGATAAACCGGATCGCATCGAAGTGTGGATTTGATCGCGTGCCTTTCAGGCTCTTGACGACCTTCCCGGTCTCAGCATCGGCGATGAAGAGGTTGACCTGGAACAAGTTCTTCTCAGACAGGAATGCCACCCACTTGCCGTCGGGGCTTACCGACGGCGAGATGTTCATGCTTCCGGATGTCTCTTCCGAGACGAGCATGCGTCCGGCGGAGTCCGCTGGCGTACGACCTTCCGTTAGCGGCAGGTATGCTTCCTTCACCGACGAGATCCACTCCTGCGAGAGCGAGTCGGGCTTGATTCCGAGCGTGTAGACGAAGGCCGAATCCAACCCGACTCGGCCGCCGAGCTTGAAGATGTTGGCCACGGCAGCGTCGCCGTACTTGCCGCCGACGTACGCCATGTAGGCCTGCCCGTATCGATACGGGAAGTACTTGTAGCCGTTGGACAGGTCGTCGATCGTCGGGAGATCGTCGCGAAGTGCCGCATCGCGAAGCCACATTGCGGTGTGCGCGTCGTTGCGACCAACGGAGAGATACTCGGCAGTGCCCTCGATGAGCCAGAGTGGGAGCAACTGGAAAGCAAACTGTACGGAGTCCTCCTTGGAGAGTCCGATGTCGTACTGGTACGAGTGTACGAGTTCATGACCCAGTACGTGGTCGGTCTCACTGTAGAGACCCGTGAGCGGCATGATGACGCGCTCCTTAAGTGACTCCGTTACGCCACCGGTGCCTTGCCCCAGGCTACCGGATATGGCATTGGTCTGCTGGAAGTCTGCATCGTTCGCGTAAAGGATGATCGGCTTCCGCTTCCTAAACTCTCGGAGGTACGTCTGGGAGTGCCGTTCGTACCAGCGCTCGGCCATGCGCGCGGCGTCTTCTACAGCAACCTGCGCTTCACCATAGAAGTAGATTTCGAAGTGCTCAGTCTTGAAGACCGAAAAGTCGAAGTCGTCGTACTGAACCTTGTTGCGGCCGAAGTACTGGGCGTCCACGGGGACCGCCACGGCCAGGATGAGCAGGCCGGTAAGCCATCCGGCGAAGCGAACCGATTTTTTCGACATGCCTCGGGCGTTTAAGTGACAGAGCTTGATTAGCAACTTGTTGAGCGCATTCACCTCGATCCCGGGCCGATATCGACAGATCGATGCTGGCGAACGTATTGATAATGGATGCCCGCGCAAGAAGCAAACCAACGTAAGTACCGGTTTAAACCGCCTTTGTGCCCCGAAAATGTCGATAGTCGCTGAACGGTTTGATTAGCGATGTGAACGGTCACGAGAGACCTCTTGACGGCAATTCAGGGGCGCTCGATTTGCCCCGAACCGTAGCATGGATGGGCGCACAAACGACGGCGGTTCGACCACCAAGTGTCTAGCGAAGGTCTGCTGCTGTATCGAATACCGGATCGTCTGAGGGACGGGCCGCCCGCGAACCAACGCACCCAACCTGCATATACTAACGTCACTATTCGGAATTGTGGCCGCCCCACCGAGCCGTGTTCGAGCACAAATTTCGCTTTCGCGTCTTCGCCGCGCTGATCGGGACGGTCATCAGCGTCCTCGCCCTGCGCCTCGTCTGGCTCCAGATCGTCGATTCCCGGGCGTATTCGGGCGAGTCGCGGAGCAACGCACTCCGTGAAGTCCGCGCCCTGCCGGCACGAGGGGTGATCTACGACCGCAACGGCGTCCTGATGGTCGACAATCAGCTCCGGTACTCGGTGAACATCACCGCCCGGTATTTTGATCGGGAGCGCATCCCGCTCCTGGCCTCTCTGATCGGCGTTCCAGACTCCACCGTAGTCGAGAGGCTTGACCGTGCCCGTAACTGGAACTCCTTCCGCCCAAGCATTGCTTTCACGGATCTATCGCTGGAGACGGTCAGTCGACTCGAAGAGAACCGATATCAGCTCCCGGGGGTCGGCTACGAGATTTCGCAGCGACGACGATATCTGACGGAGGCCAACGCCTGGCATGCCCTCGGATACGTCCGCGAGATTACGGGTCGTGAACTTGATACCATGCGGCAGAAGGGTTACCGCCAGGGAGATCTGATCGGCAAGGCGGGGCTTGAGCGGACCTATGAGGAGAACCTGCGCGGCGAATTGGGTGCCGAGTTCAAGCTCGTCAACAAGCTGGGCCGCGAGTTCAAGTCATTCCGGGATGGAGGAGCAGATGTCGACCCGGTCAGCGGCTACGACTTGCACCTGACGCTTGATCATCGCGTCCAGGCGCTCGCGGAGTCGTTGTTTGTCAACAAACGCGGCGCGGCCATCGCTCTGGACCCGGCTGACGGGGGCATTATTGCTTTAGTCAGTGAACCCTCCGTCGACCCGCGTCTGTTCTCTGGCAGCGTTCCGGGTTCGACGTGGGTGGCGATACAGACTGCGGTCGAAAAGCCCCTGTTTAATCGCGCCACCATGTCGGGGATGCCACCCGGCTCAACGTGGAAACCGTTTATGTCTCTCGTTGGGTTGCAGAAGGGCATCATAACGGCGAACTCCCGGCATCAGTGTCGCGGGCGCTACGTCTTGGGCAACCGCGCCTTTCGCGACTTCAACGACACGGTGCACGGCAGCATCGATGTCGCCGACGCAATCATGCATTCCTGCAACTCATTCTTCTTCGATCTGATGATGAAGATGGATGTCGATGACTTCAAGTACTGGGCGACCGAATTTGGCTTTGGTCAGAAACTTCCGGTCGACATCGGTGAGCAGCAGCCGGGACTCATCCCTGACTCGTCCTACTACAATCGCACGTATCCAGGCGGCTGGACCGCCGGATATACCATCAACCTTGGCATCGGTCAGGGGAACATGACCGTGACGCCGATTCAGCTTGCGCGGTATGCCGCGGCGATAGCAAACGACGGATGGCTACATCCGCCCCACATGGTTGATCGGATTGTGCATCCCGAAACCGGAGAGGAGGCCGAGATTCAACGCGATCCCTCCAAACGCGTGCCGATCGATCCGAGACACTTTCAGACGGTACGGGAGGGAATGCGCCGCGTGGTTGATTTCACTTCCGGTCGCGGTGCAAAACTCGGAGGCGTGACCTCGGGCGGAAAGACGGGTACCGCGCAGGCGCCCGGCGATGCCCAGGACCATTCGCTCTTCATCATGTTTGCGCCGGTGGATGATCCGAAGATCGCCATTGCGGTCCTTGTGGAGAACGGTGGCTTTGGCGGAACGCAGGCTGCGCCCATCGCAGGGCTGATTGCCGAGCAGTACCTGAACGGTGAACTGTCTGACTGGAGCAAGCAGCGCGTCAACTACGTCATGACGCTCGAGAGCGAGACCCAGGAGGACTGATCGTGCGGGTGTGGTACCGAAATCTCGACGTGACCATTATCGCCGCCTGGCTCGCGCTGGTTGTTGTTGGTCTCATCGCGATATACTCGACGACGCACGGACCCAAGGCGGAATTCCTGCTGGATTCGGTCCGGCAGAACTACGATCGACAACTGCTTTGGGTGGGTATCTCCGCTGTCGCCGCGACGATTGTCCTGCTGCTTCCCGTAAGGTTCTATCAGAATGTTGCGTTTCCGGCATATGTCCTGTGCTTGCTGCTGCTGATAGCGGCGCTCCTGTTTGGCGCAGAAATAAACGGAGCCAAATCGTGGCTGCGATTTGGTGGGATCGGCATCCAGGTTTCCGAGCTGGCCAAGGTCGGCACCGTGCTCGCCGTGGCGCAGCTACTCGCCTCGCGACGGGCTCAGAAGTCTCCGATCAGATACGGCTTTCTTACCGTAGTCCTGATCATGATTCCTGCATCTATCATCATCGCGCAGAACGATACGGGGACCGCGTTGGTATTCATCGCGTTGATCCCCATCATGCTTTTCTGGAGCGGGTTTCCGTTTTCTACCGTCGTGCTCATCGTTTCGCCGGCGGTCGCCGGCTATCTGGCACTGGTCTATCAACCCGCCGCGTACGTGTTCGCCATTATCGTTGCGGGCGGTCTACTGTTTCAGACCCGCGAGCGATATGTGGCCGTGCTTGCACTCCTGGTAACGGCCGGTACTGCCGCGATCACATCACTTGTCCTGCCGCGCGTCCTGAGCTCGTATCAGATCGACCGGATCACGTCGTTTACAAATCCCGAAGCAGAAGAATTTCGGTATACGGTTGGGTTCCACCTCGTCCAGTCAAAAGCGGCGATCGGCTCGGGCGGGCTTACCGGCAAGGGTTTCATGCAGGGCACGCAAACCCAGGGCGACTACATTCCAGAGCAGTCGACGGACTTCGTGTTCTCGGTCATCGGTGAAGAATTCGGATTCATTGGGGCCATGGTTGTTCTCGCCATCTTCGCCTACCTGCTGATCAGACTCGCTGCCGCCGGCGTCCAGATGAAGCACCCATTTGGCGTGATGGCGGCGACTGGAGTGGCGGGCATCATCCTCGTGCATCTGTTCGTTAACGTCGGGATGGCCACGGGAATACTGCCGGTGATCGGTATCCCACTTCCGTTCCTCTCATACGGTGGTTCGGCACTTCTCGCAAATACCATCATGATCGCCATCGTGCTCAACCTCTACATGCGCCGCGACGATCTGTCGATTTACGGATACTGAGGTATCTTCGAGCGCTGAAGTCTTCCCGAACCTCTGCCGCTCTCGCAAAGTCAGTGGCACACGAAATGAAAGAGTACCTTCGCGACCTGATAGGCCGCGCCCTCGAGTCCGTTGCCAACGCTGAAACGGAGATACCGGCGGACTTTGAGATCGAGTTTGAACAGCCGAACAACCCGGAGCACGGTGACCTGTCAACGAACGTCGCCATGAAACTTGCCCGGGTCTTCAAGAGAGCCCCACGCGAAATTGCTTCAGATATCGTGACCACGATGCGGGAGCAGCTTTCCGACGGAAGTGGTGTGGCAGACATCGAGATCGCTGGTGCCGGTTTTATCAACTTCAGGTTCTCCGACAACGTCCAGCACCAAGCCCTGGCGACAATCCTTGCGGCCGCTGAATCCTTCGGGCGTACCGCCCAGGGAGAGGGGCAGCGGGCGCTGGTGGAGTTTGTCAGTGCGAACCCGACTGGTCCGCTCACTGTCGGGCATGGGCGCAACGCTGTGTTGGGAGATACCATTGCCAATCTGTTCAACTGGTGCGGCTACGAAGTGACGCGCGAATACTACTTCAACGACGCCGGCAGGCAGATGCGCGTTCTGGGCGAGTCGGTCCGCGCCCGCTATCTAGCGCTTGCTGACCCCGCGGTCGGCACCAAGAGTATCGAGGGCGGAACGGGTCGCGTTACCGTTCCGGAACCGTTTCCCGAGGATGGGTACCTCGGCGACTATATAGAGGACATCGCCCGTGACCTCTTCGATCGGGAGGGTAACGCACTCGTCGAGGAAGACTACGAGCCCTTCAAGGAGGCGGCGAAGACGACGATCTTCGCTGACATCGAGGCGACGCTCGGCCGCCTGAGCGTAGAAATGGATGAGCACTTCAACGAGCGGTCGCTTTACGACTCAGGGCTCGTCTGGGAGACGGTGGACGCCCTCCGCGACCTCGGAATGGTTTACGACAAAGACGGAGCCGTCTGGTTCAAGACTTCTGAACTGGGAAAAGACGCTGACACCGTTCTAGTTAAGAGTACCGGTGAGCCAACCTACCGGTTACCAGACATCGCCTATCATGTCGACAAGCTCAAGCGTGGCTTCGACCTTGCAGTTGACGTCTTCGGGGCCGACCATATCGCGACTTACCCAGACGTGCTCGCAGGAGTCAAGCTACTTGGGTACGACCCCGACAAGATCGACGTGGTCATCTATCAGTTCGTTACGCTCATAAGGGGTGGCGAGCCCGTGAAGATGAGCACGCGCAAGGCAACCTATGTTACGCTCGACGAACTCATGGACGAGGTAGGGGAGGACGTGACAAGATTCTTCTTCCTGATGCGCTCGCCGAACACGCATCTGGAGTTCGACCTCGATCTTGCCCGAGAGGCGAGCGAAAAGAACCCGGTGTTTTACCTCCAGTACGCGCACGCCCGCATTTGCTCCATTCTTCGGAAGGCCGCTGAGGTAGGTTTTCAGTTCAGCGATACAACGGATCTCTCACTTCTGCAGCACGAAACCGAACTCGCCCTGGCGAAAGAGCTTTCGCGACTACCCGATGTCGTTCAGGCCGCGGCCGATCAGCGTGAGCCGCATCGTGTCGCAACGTACCTGCGGGAGGTCGCGGTAGCCTTTAATCAGTTCTATCAGCACTGCCGGATAATCGGCGAAGAGGCTTCGATCGCAACGGCCCGCATGGCGGCGGCAACCGCGACGCGGACAGTCCTGGCGAACGGACTACGCGTGCTTGGGATCACTGCCCCCGAGCGGATGTAGTTGGACCAATGAAAATTGCCGCATTCCAGGGAGAGACAGGTGCCTTTTCAGAGGAGGCGGTCGGCGCGCTGCTGCCGAGCTTCAGGCCAACCGCATATCCGTCATTTGAGTTAGTGTTTAGCGCGCTCATGGAGGGCGACGTCGACGCGGCAGTCATTCCAATCGAGAACTCCCTCTTCGGCAGCGTCCACGTGAACTACGACCTGCTGCTCGAACACGAGGTGGAAATCGTGGCGGAAGTCTACCTGCGCATTCGACACAACCTCCTTGTCAATCCGGGTGGCGAGATGTCGGACATACGAACGGTAGTCTCGCACCCGCAGGCGCTCGGACAGTGCAAGACGTTTCTCCGTGATCAGCTGCCGCATGCCGAGCAGGTTGCGGTCTACGATACCGCGGGAGCCGCCAAACAGCTGGCGCGGGACCGTTCGCGGGACGTGGCCGCCATCGCAAGCCTGAAGTCTGCAGACGTGTACAACCTGGATGTCTTGGCTGAGTGCATCGAGAGCAACCACCAGAACTATACACGCTTCCTGGCGCTGTCGCGCGGCGAGGGGCGGGTGGGACAGCGAGGGCGCGCTGCAAAGACGTCAATTGTCTATGCGCTCGGCCACACAGTGGCAGGTTCGCTGTTCAAAGCGCTGGCGTTGTTCGCTGACAGGGATGTTGATTTGTTGAAGATCGAGAGCCGACCATTAATTGGTCATCCCGGTAGTTACCTGTTTTATCTGGACCTGGATGGTCACGACACCGACGAAGGGGTTGCCGCCGCGCTATTGGATCTGGCAGAAATGGCCGATTTTGTTCGGGTACTTGGTTCGTATCCACGTGGATTCTGGGTCGATGGCTCTCGTATAGACGACGCACCGACAGTGGCGTAGCACGGCACGAGCCTTGCTCGACCAGGTCATCCCACCGCACGTTGCCCACACACCGCGATCATAAATGTCACTAGCCTACAGCATTAAGGAAGGCTTCCTCGGATTCCGGCGCGCAAAGTTTGCATCCGTTGCATCAACGAGCGCCATGGCCGTAGCGCTGATCCTGATTGGCCTTTTCATGATGGTGAGCACCAAGGCGCAGGAGGTCTCAGACGCGTTGCAGGCACGCGTCGGAGAAATGGAGATCTTTCTTTCTGACAATGCAGACGACGAGCTTGGAAACGCGCTACATCAGCGCGCGCTGCTAACTGACGGTGTAGAATCGGCCGAATACGTTTCCCGAGAAGAGGCCATGCGTGTCTTCGAGCGGGATTTTGGTGACGGCAGCCGAGATTTCTTTGACGAACCGTTCCTACCGCCCTCGATTCGGGTTCGCGTAGCGTCAGCCTACTCCAACACCGACAGCCTCGAGAGCCTGAAGGGCACCTTCATAAACTGGGCGCAGGTTGACGATGCGGTCTACAACAAGTCGCTGCTAGCGCAGGTCCAGCGGAACCTGCGGGCCATAACATCCATGGGTCTGCTGCTGGGATCCCTCGTCGTGCTGGCGTCCATATTCCTGGTTGCGAATACCGTTCGGCTGACGATCTACGCGCGGCGCCTGTTGATACGCACGATGAAGCTGGTCGGAGCGACTGACTCGTTCGTCCAGCGTCCGTTCGTTGTTGAGGGCATCCTTCAGGGCTTGATCGCTGCGTTGGTTGCGCTGGGTGTTGTGGCGCTGGTCCAGCGAATGATCTCACGCTGGCTGGAAGGCTTCGGCGTCGTGTCGTACTCGGGAAGTGAGCTGTTCACGTTGATCGTCGCCATGCTCATCCTCGGGGCGGCACTCGGATGGCTGGGTTCGTTCCTGGCTGCGAGGCGCTTCATAAAGAAGGTGGCGCTGCACTAGGTTGATATTTCGGCGGTTCGGGGGTACTTTCAGGATCCTCTTAGCTAAAAAGGGGAACCCACCACACGCCGATGGCGCACGTATTCTCCGGTACCCTGGCCGGGATGGCTTTTGTTCTGGCGTTTGTCCTGAACAGCGGATTCCTTTTTCTGACTGCGGCCTTGCTCGCAGTCATGGCTGGCGTGACTCAACTCTTTTTCTGGCGAAAGCGGAGCGAATCGGTCCGCCCCACGTACTCGGCTATCGAGCCGCGAGATGAGCTGTCTGATCTCGGAATCCTCGAAATTCGCCCCAAACAGAAGGTCAACCCGGTGCCTGGATCGGGTTCTGGCGTACTGACCGAAGCCCGGCCTAAGTCGAAGCCGGCGAGCAAAGCCGCTGACGAATCGGCGACGAAGACCAGCTCCGAGACAACGCGCGAAGCCCCGGCCGCACCAATGGAAGTTGCGCCCGCGACCAGCGAACCGACAACGCACGAGGCCCCCGGTTCTTCCGGCGACGGCGCGCTGGTCGCCGGTCCAGACGAAATACCCTTGACCATCAGAGCGGTCGACGATCAGGAGTATTCGGTTCGCTTTGCCAACCCGGTGTTGGATTCGCGAGTAATTCTTCCATGCCTCGAGGCGCTTGCCGCAGCGACTGGTTCGCAGACCGCGTGCATCATCGAGCGAATCGACAATTCGCTTCGGCATCGCGTCCTTGCCGTCGCCAGTCGGAGCGACTACGCCCGATCCGGCGGGAAGTACACCGCGATGGTTCCATACGTTGGCCGGAGCGCAAGACCGGGAAGCGTGAACGTGCGCAACTACGAAGTCGATCTAGACTCCAGCCTCCTGCGCTACTACAGCGAGCATACATCGATCAAGAGCCTCGCCGCCGTGCCGCTTGCACGGAACGCTGTCAATGCCCATCTCTTGATTTGTGACTCGCGAAGGGTGGACGCGTTCTCGTCGAAGGACATAAAGGCGATAATAACGCAGTTCGCACGTACCATAGATCACGTATTGGCGCCTCCGGCAGGCGACGAAAACGAAGTCATGGCTGCCGGCGTGCAGGCGATCGCCGAGGAGATGGAGCGCGCCCGCACGGACAATGCTCCGCTGGCGCTGGCGCTCGTGCACTTGAACCAGAGTGGCGTCGATGGTCACGTGGCCTCCGGATACATGTCGGTTGAGAATCGTCTGCTTGAGCAGCTGCGCGACTCCGACGCAGCCATCCGGATCGAGCGTCTCAGCACTTACACCTACGGGGTCTTCTACCCGGGTACGATCAACGAGGTCGAGGACTGGGCCGTCACGTTCGAGTCGCAGGTCGAGAGCGATCCTGTGATCGGTCACGCCGGCGTCTCGATTGGCGTGTGCATGCTTGCAGATAGACATGAAACGGCTGACGAGTTTCGCATTGACGCCATGGCTGCGCTCGAGGAGGCGTTTGAATGCGGAGCCTGCACCATTCTTGAGTAGGCCTCGTTGGCACTCTTCGTGACGATTGTGCTGGACGGTGTTGGCGTCGGGTGGCAGCCCGACGCGCACATGTATGGCGACGAAGGTGCAAACACGCTACAGCACGTCTGCGACACCGCCTCGCCCAAGCTCCCTGAACTGGCCGCACTCGGGCTGGGGTGTATTCTGCCGCTTGACGGTGTTCCGCCCGCTGCCACACCGCTGGCCTCCTTTGGTCGCATGACCGAAGTGTCGGCCGGAAAAGACTCGACAACCGGTCACTGGGAGCTTGCGGGATTGCGACTCGACGCTCCATTTCCCACGTACCCGGACGGGTTCCCTGACGAACTGATTTCACGTTTCGTCAACCGCACGGGAGTGCCCGCCGTGCTTGGCGGGCATCCTGTTTCGGGGACTGCCGTCATCGAGCAGTTCGGCGAGGAGCACATCGCCACTGGCAAGCCAATCGTTTACACTTCCGCCGACTCAGTCCTCCAGGTGGCAACGCACGCCGACGTCTGCTCGCTAGCAGAGCTCTACCGCATTTGCGAGGTGGCTCGCAGTCAGGTATGCACGGGGCAGCACGCCGTTGGTCGCGTTATCGCGCGCCCGTTTGCCGGCGAGCCAGGTGGTTTCGTGCGTCTCTCCGACAAGCGCCGCGATTTTGCGTTGCAGCCACCAGCCCCCGTACTTCAGCAGCGGTTGCAGAGTGCCGGTGTGCACACGATATCAATCGGTAAGATCGCGGACCTGTTTGCAGGTGCGGGTTTCGACGCAACGATCAAAACCAGTGGCAACTCGGAAGGGGTGATCGCGATCGTAGACGCAATCCGCGAATACAAGACGCGCGACCCGAAACGGGATACGTTTGTATGGGTCAACCTTGTCGACTTTGATCAGGATTACGGCCACCGTAACGATCCTGACGGGTTTGCCCGCGCCCTGGAGCAGTTCGATGCGGCACTTCCTTCAATCCGAGCTGAACTTCCATCGGATTCGGCGCTGGTGATCACGGCTGACCACGGCAACGACCCGACGTTTCCGGGCACCGATCATACCCGTGAATACGTGCCGCTTCTTGTGTACGGGGTTGGGGCGTGTCGGGACGTTGGCACACGTCATTCCTTTGCCGATCATGCGAGGTCGGTGCTCGCCTACTTCAATGTAGACTCAGCTGAAATCGACGGAACGTCGTCGTTCTTGTAGCGCGCTAGCGCAGTCTCGTGACCGTGCTCGTAATCGAACCGGTCTTGCCAGACAGCCGCACGAAGTATACTCCCACGGGAAGGTCGGCGGCCGGCAGTTCAAAGCGATACTGTTCTCCCGCGACGACGCTCCGTTCGCGGACCGCACCAACGGAGCGGCCCAACGCGTCGTAGAGCGCAACGGAGATGAAGTCGTTTTCCGGCGCAACGTAGTCGACGCTGACGGCGTCCACGAATGGATTTGGAAACGCGCGTAGATGGTCGTTAGCCTCGGCGACGGGGTCGTCCAGGCCAACGGTCGACGGTCCTCCATCCTGGATTGTCAGCATTGCGCTCACGTCTTCCTGGACAACCTCGTATTCTTCGTGTGGGAGAAGTTCAAGTGAGACGGTTTCAACCCCTTCGTAGCCGTTGTCGGGAACTGGCTCAACAACAACGAACGTTGCGGTATTGCCCGGTTCTATGGTCGCAAAGGAATCGATGTGGGCATAGTCGACGCCATTCTCGGCGGAGCCTGTAACGGCAAAGAAGACAGTGAGCGCTTTCTCGAGTGAGCCCTCTCTGGTGATCCGGAACGCCCCGGTATTGTTGTCTCCACGCTCGCTGGCATCCGCTTTCCCTCGCGAGGTCGCGACCTTGTTGCGCCCCGTCGGTGACGTTGCCTCGACGGTTGTACCGGAGAGGTTGTACAGCCCGTCATGTTGGTACGTACCGCCTCGGATGAACGGCGGGTTCTCGGCGTAGTTCAGGCCAATGGTTCCGTTGGATCCGCCAAACTCAATGTCCGTCGCTTGCTGCCAGAATCGCACTTCGATCTTCTCTCCCGCGTACAGACCATCCTTTTCGGGTGTGACCGGGTTGTCGCCCCAAAGTGTCAGCGCCACGTTCGCGCCGGTCCACGTCCGCGTTCCGACGCAGGTGCCGTCTTCTGAGAAGAAGGCGATCTCGTCACCGGCCTCGAACGGTGCGCCCATGAGTGTGTGCGTCCCGTTGTTGACATCCACGATAATGGTAGCGGTACTACCAGTGTTGGAAACGCATCCGGCGAAATGGGGCTGGGCGTTTGAGGCAGGTGGCAGCCAGAGGGCGCAAGTCAGGAGCGCAGCTGCCGCGGAGCTTCGAGTGATCACGTGCACCGGGGTGGGAGGTCATGCAAGACGGGTCTTATTGGGTATCGACGTGGTGCCCGCGCGCTTTAGCTCATTTTGGCGCACTTGAATATCTCGGAACGTCGTAATATCTACACGGCAGAAGGCGGAACGAACTGGAGAACGGCGGGAGGCTCAGCGCATGCTACTTGGAAAGGTCGTCGGTACCGTGTGGGCAACCCGCAAGGATGAGAGCATGGTTGGAATGAAGCTCCAGATTGTCCGCGAGGTTGATGTCCACCACGCCGAGAAGGACCGGTTTGTCATCGCGGTCGACAGCGTCGGGGCGGGCGTCGGCGAGATTGTCCTTGTGGCGCAGGGTTCGAGCGCTCGTCAGACCCAGCTTACCCGCGACAAGCCGGTCGACGCGGTGATATCGGCGATCGTGGACAAACTCGACGTGTCGGGATGAATCTCGCACGTGCGATCGGACGGGTTTGGGCCACGGTCAAGGACGAGCGTCTTGCGGGCCGCCGGATTCTGTTGATTCAACCAATGCGTTCTTCGGGCGAGCACGTCGGTTCACCAATCGCTGCTCTCGACGCAAGTGACGCCGGTCCGGGGGACATCGTGTTCTACGTCACGGCATCTGAGGCCGCGATCCCGTACAAACCTGGAATGACGCCCACAGACGCGACTGTAGTTGGCATCGTGGAGCAGATCGACAAATAGCTGCCGGCGGCTATCGGTCTGCGATCAGCGGCACGAACCGAAACTCATCCAGTGCCTCGGTCTTGTAGTCGTCCGGCCCGACTCGCTCGATCCGGTTCATGACCTGGCCGGAGGCCCCGCCTACCGGAATGACAAGTACGCCGCCGCGAACGGGTGCCCGGTCGTCTTCGGTCTTCCGCGGCTGTACGAGTTGCGCTCGCAGAGCGTCGGGCACTCCTATAGCTCCCGCCGTGACGACAATGGCGTCGTAAGGCGCAAACGCGGGCCAGCCTTCCGTACCGTCCCCGCATCGCGTTCGCAGCCGGTAGCCCAGTTTCCGAAGGAGGGCGTTAGTCCGGCGGTACAGCGGTTCCAGGCGTTCGACGGAGTACAATTCGACGCCGAGCTCGCACAGCACCGCAGCCTGATACCCGCTGCCCGTCCCTACCTCTAGCACCTTGGCGCCGGGGTTAAGACCCTCCATCGCCGTCTGCGTCTGGTAGGCGACAGTGAAGGGCTGAGATATGGTCTGGTCGAGGCCGATGGGTAGCGCTTCGTCCCGGTATGCGCGCCCGACGAGCGCCTCGTCCACAAACAGGTGACGCTGAACCCGACCGATGGCGACAAGAACCCGTTCGTCTTGGATGCCCTTTTCACGAAGCAGCGCAACCAGCCGCTCCCGTCGACGCGCGTACTTCCAGTCGTTTTGCATGCTCAGTTGGCTGCTGCAAGCTCGCGCGTGCGCGCGGTATCGTGGGCGATGGCCTCGGTGAGGTATTCACGAAGGCGGTCGGGTGCGATGTCGACAATCATCTCACCGTTGAGCGCCACCGACACCTTTCCCGTCTCTTCGGAAACGACGACCACGAGCGCGTCTGTTGTCTCGGATAGGCCAATTGCACTACGGTGGCGGAGGCCAAGGTGCGGACTGAGTTTCATGCTGGTCGACACCGGCAAGATACACCGCGCCGCGTCAATTCTGTTGTTCCGAACGATCACCGCGCCGTCATGCAGCGGACTCTTTTCGTAGAAGATCGTTTCCAGCAATTCCGTAGTGAGCCTCGCCTCAATCGGCGATCCGGTTTCAACATAGCTTCTCAGGCCGGTGGTCCGCTCAATGGCAATCAGCGCGCCCGTTCGGGACTGTCGCATTGACGAAATCGCATTCATGACCTCGTCGACAAGGGGCTCGGCAGCCTTGGAGGTGAAGAAGCGCCGTATGAGGGGATTCTGACCGATAACGAGCAGCAGGCGTCGAATTTCCGGTTGGAATAGGATTATGACGGCGAGTACGAAGACATCGCTGATGACCCGGAAAAGCGATCCCAGGAGCGTCATGTCGAGGATCGTGACGACAAACTGCAGACCGAGTAGAACGAAGATCCCGGCGAAGATCTGGATGGCGATCGTGCCGCGCATCAACTGGTACAGCTTGTACAGGATCAGCGCAAAGATTCCGATCTCAAAAAGATCGATCAGGCGTATCGGTATGACCCAGTTGAATAGCGTCACTGTTGCTCTTCGGCGTATTCAGGTCGCATCGTGATGGCCATCGTGCGCAACATCTCAGCAGTCGGGGCAACGTCGTGCGTGCGCACGATAGCAGCGCCGCGAATTGCCGCAACAGCCGTGGCTCCGAGTGAGCCAAAGAGTCGCTGGAAGCTCGGAGCCGGAAACTGTTCGCTGCCCAGGGAGACTCCGATAGCACTTTTTCGCGAGACGCCAATCATGATGGGGTTCGTACCCACGCGGTGACCCTCAAGTTCATTTATCAGTCGGAAGTTGTCAGCCGTTGTCTTCCCGAAACCAAATCCGGGATCCGTCACCACGCAACCGACGCCGGCCGCCTCGGCAACCTCAACTGCTTTCTCGAGGTCCGCTCGGACCGACTCAAGTACGTCGGCGTATTCCGCCACGTGTGGCATCTGCCCCGGGCTACCGGTTGAGTGCATTAGAATAAGGGCTGCCTCGTAACGTGCCACAACGTCGGCTGTCTCGCGGTGCAGCCGAAGCGCAGTGATGTCATTAATGATGTGTGCACCCGCGTCCAGGCACGCGGCGGCCACAGACGGATGATACGTATCAATGGATAGGGTAGCCTCTGGAAGTTCAGCGGTCAGCGCCTTCACGACCGGCAGTACGCGCGCGAGCTCCAGCTCCGGGGGCACGACATCAGCACCCGACCCATAGGCCACACCCCTGGGCCTCGACGAGGCGCCGCCTATGTCGATGATCGCCGCCCCGGCGTCGATCATCAGCCCCGCCTTCATCACGGCCCGGTCCAGGGTGGTGTACTGGCCACCGTCGAAGAATGAATCCGGGGTTACGTTCAGAATACCGGCGATGATGGGCGCGCCCTCGTTCACCACGAGCACCCGCCCGCGGCACCGGATTTCCCACTGGCGACTTGGATTCACTGAGCAGTACGCGCGAGAGCAGTTGACATGACAGGGAGCGTGACCGAAACTTGACCCCGATTTACACCGGTTCGACGGTTCGCATCCTGCATGATTGACAAGCTTCTGCGCCACGCCCCCGGCAGTCCGGTTGCCCGAATTTATCGCTTTCTCCGGAACCCTGTCGAAACGCAGGAACGCGTGCTTCGACAGCTGCTGGTCAAGGCGTCCGGTACAGAGTGGGGGAGGCGTCTTTCCTTCCAGGCGCTGTCGGAAGAACCTGACGTGTTTGATGCGTATCGAAACGCCGTTCCGCTACACTCCTACGAGGACCTGCGGCCGGACATCGACCGGGTCCGTCAGCGCGAGCCAGACGTGATGTGGCCCGGCACCGTCTCAGACTTTGCGGTGTCGAGTGGCACTGCCTCGTCAGGCAAGATCATTCCGGTGAGTCGAGACACGCTGATGGCGAACAAGCGATTCAGCATGGGCATCATGTACAACTACGTCGCCCGAACCGGCAACCTCAAGTTTCTCGGCGGCAAGTTCCTTTCTCTGCCGGGCCGGATCGACGAGGACCCGGCGCATCCGGGCACCTACATCGGCGAAGTCAGCGGGCTGCAAGCGCGGTACGCTCCGGCATTCGTACAGAAGTATGCGCAGGCCGTGACGAACGAGACGTTGTTCATACCGAACTGGGAAGAGAAGCTCGACGCTATTGTTCGGCAGACCGTCTCCATGGACGTGCGCACCGCCGCCATGGTGCCAACGTGGGCCCTTGTTTTGTTTGAGCAGTTGCTGGATCGGTATTCGCATTCGACCGGGCGTCGCGCAGAAACGGTTCGCGACATCTGGCCAAACTTTCGCGTGTTCTTTTCTGGAGGGGTTGCGCTTGCCTCGTACCGGGAATTGTTGGAGGAGCAACTTGGCCGGGGAGAGGTGGACTTCCTGGAAGCCTACGGTGCGTCAGAGGGGTTCTTTGCCTTCCAGCTTGATCGCACACATACCGATATGGTGCTGCACCTGGACAACAGTATCTACTATGAGTTCTTGCCCGTTGACGCCGGGACCACCGATTCGCGGAAGACGCTTGCGGAAGTAGAGGTCGGAGTCCGATACCAGATGTTTGTGAGTACGGCTTCTGGGTTGTGGGCCTACGGGGTCGGTGACGTTGTCAGGTTCACATCGGTCCGCCCGTATCGTATCGAAGTTGCGGGGCGGACTGGTGAGATGATTGACAAGTATGGGGAAGCGGTGTTTGGCGACGAGGCGCGTGCTGCGCTCAAAGAGGCCTGCGAGATCGCGGGTAGGACCATAATCGACTATCACATCGCCCCGCTTCCTCCTGCCCGGGACCGGTTGCCGAGTCACGAATGGTTCGTCGAATTTGAGACACCCCCCGAAAATTTGGATTCATTCGCTGAGCTCCTGGACAATTATCTGCAGCGAGTAAACAGGCACTACAAGATTCGCCGGGAGGCACGCGCTTTTGACGTGCCACGGGTCGTGAGTGTGCCTAGGGGCACATTTTACAGGTGGATGGCACAGAGTCGGGCCTCGGTGAGTGCCCAGTCAAAGGTGCCCCGAATGAGCGAGGAGCGAAAAATGGCAAACAAGTTGCGGGAGCTAATTGGTACCGGATAGACACGAGTCAAGGGGAAAAACCGGGAACCTGCACCTCTGAGGCGGCGTGAACAGAGGCCGCGCGCGGGGCACCCCCGTCGGGATCGCGACGAGAATCTCGACAAACCTTAACGCCCCGCCTTCATAGAAAGCGATTCGCGTACGTACTACTAGCTACAAACCTTCTTACGAATCGACATGTACGTCCCACGCCAGCAGCGAATGCTGGATCAGTATCTGCAAGAGATCGGCCAGATCCCGCTCCTTACTCCCGCAGAGGAAGTCGACCTTGCGCAGCGCATCAAGCAGAACGATATGGAGGCGCTGCACCGCCTGACCCGAGCGAACCTTCGCTTCGTCGTATCTGTAGCCAAGAAATACCAGGGCCAGGGCCTGACTCTCGCTGACCTGATCAATGAGGGTAACTACGGCCTGATCAAAGCGGCCCAGCGTTTCGACGAAACGCGGGGTTTCAAATTCATCTCCTACGCGGTGTGGTGGATTCGGCAGGCCATCCTTCAAGCGTTGGCCGAGCAGAGTCGCGTCGTGCGCCTGCCGCTGAACCGAATCGGCACCATCTCGAAGATCCGAAAGACGAGTGCGAAACTCGCGCAGGTTCACGAGCGGCAGCCGAACATCGAAGAGCTCGCAAAAGAGCTTGAGGTTGACGTAGAGAAGGTTCGTGAGGCGCTTCAGCACACGGGTCGACATCTCTCCATGGATGCGCCGTTCAACGAGGACGACGACAACAGCCTCCTCGATGTGCTTCCAAATGATGAGGACCTGTCTCCCGACGACACGTTGATGGACGAGTCGCTCAAGATTGACATAGAGCGCGCCCTCAGCCTTTTGCATCCGCGCGAGGCAGAGATTACGCGACTCTACTTTGGGATCGGTCGCGAGCACCCGCTGACGCTCGAAGAAATCGGGCAGCGGTTTGGGCTGACGCGAGAACGCGTGCGCCAGATAAAGGAAAAGGCGCTGCGGAAGTTGCGTCAGAAGCACCGACGGGAAGAGCTGCAGATGCACATAGGCTGAATCCGCTTCTCGGCTATCAGTTTGGAAAGGGCGCCCTTGCAAGGGCGCCCTTTTGCTTTTTGTAGCCCTTGCCGCCTGCAACCTGCTTGGTGAAGTTCCTTAAACTAGGGGAACACTCCGGCACCGGAGAATCACCCAGGTCATAGCAGAGAGGTCGCCATGGAACCCAACCTCGCAATTGGTCACGTGCTCAGTCGTGCGTGGGAAGCGTTCAAAACGAGGCCCGGCCTTATTCTCGCAGCCGCGCTCATCGCGGCAATCCTCGGTTCGCCGAGCGTCATCGTTGACGATGATTCAGGTCTGAGCTGGGCGGCCGAGTTGCTCCAGTTCTTCCTCGGGCCGCCGCTGGCAGCCGGCATGTGCATGCTGCTGCTGAATGTCGTGCGCGGAAATGAACCAGACATCGGCAACATCTTCGACGGGTTCAGACGCTACGGAAAATCGATGGGCGTCTACTACATGTACGCCATCATCGTGGTCCTGGGCTTCGTCGCTCTCATCATCCCGGGGATCATTGCCCTTGTTGGCCTCCTCCCGGCCGTCTACATGGTGCTCGACAAGGACTACGACGCTGTTGATACGATCAAGAAGGCGTGGGAAATGACCAACGGTCACAAGGGAGATCTCTTCGTTCTTGGCATCATCCTCGTGCTGATAACGCTCGCCGGCCTATTCGCCTTCATTATCGGAGTGTTCTTCACCTACACGTTTACGCTCGTGGCGCAGGCCGTGGTCTACGATGAGTTGTTGAAGGCAGAAGAACCTGA
The DNA here is from genome assembly GCA_028284545.1 of Rhodothermales bacterium. Classification (GTDB taxonomy): domain Bacteria; phylum Bacteroidota; class Rhodothermia; order Rhodothermales; family JABDKH01; genus JANQRN01. The sequence goes on from JANQRN010000104.1 coordinate 27,928, forward strand.
CGTATTCGTCTAGTAGACGATGTGACGTTGCTCAAGGGCGCGACGGACAGCAAAGAGTAGAAGTGGGTGGATCCGATAGCGCGTGTCTGTGTCAATTCGGGCGAACTCACTCTGGCGGACTTGGTCTGTTTCGTCGCGCACCGGTGCGATCATGCGTCGATTCAACAGCGCTTCGAGTAAGAGGACGTTCTCGTCAGCATTCAGTCTGGCTATCCGGGCATGCTCGTCTGCCGTGAGCGTCTTATGAAACAGGAAGTGCTCAAGCGAGAAAGCCCATGCCAGCGGTTGTCGCGAAATCGCGTCGAATGACAGTGGGTTGACGGGCGAGACGACAACGGTGCTCGATTCGTCCTCGAACTGGCAAGCACTGACCCAGTAGTACAGCGCCAGCATGATGTTCTGTCCACTAACTCTCGCCAGTCGCTCGAAGAACACGTCCTGATAGTGGGCCTGCTGCTCTTCTGCTGACCGGCGGCGGCGCACCCACTGGCGCATCGCGTCCGTTTGCGTTTGCGGCGGTAGGAACCGCAGCTGCATGCCACTACGCCGATGTCGCGCAAGTACTACCTGCTTCAGCGAGGCGCCCGAAAACCGCTTGAGCGAGCGGTGATTGAGAAAACCCGACGCCGTTCCAGAGACACTTGATTGGATATAGCGCCAGGTCAGGTCGTTGGTCGCGGCCACCCAGAACATGGCCGTGTCAGTTCGTGAGAAGAAGAGCAGGACGCGCTCTATGAGCGTCGTCCCTTCCGCACAGCGAATGACCAGGTGCTCCAGGTTGTCGATCAGACAAACGCGCCCCCTCAACTCGGGTGTTTCCACGATCGCTGACTCCAGCGCCGAGAGCGAGTCGTACTCGTCAACGCTCAGGTTCAGTGCGGCAGCCAGATGTCGAGCGAAGGCGGGCTCGGACTCCAGCCTTTCGTCGAGGTCCAGTTTGAAAAAATGCGATGGGCCAAGCTCAGGAAACGCCTCCTGCGCGGCGATCGTCAGGAAGCTGGTCCGGCCGCTGCCCTGTGGCGCTGATACGATGACAGCTCCAGCGCGACCGGTTGTGATCCAGTGACGGTACTGTGCCGACATCCAGTCCAAGTCGTCGCGCCGCCCTTCGTGCAACGTAGGCTCGGAGAGGGGTTCAAACGAGAACAGGTGTCGGTAGATAAGTGGGAGGCTCTTCCGCACCTGCGCAACGTCAGACAAGGCGTCTATCGCGGCGGTCAGATCCTGTTCGGTCCCGTGCGGACCGCCAACCGCCGATTGTCCCAGACGAACCAGCTTGCGTGCTTTGAGAAGAGTCCTTCTGCCGAAGTTCCGGAGTCGCGTCACACCTGACTGTACACTGGCAGCCACGGAGCGGCGGTAAGACTCAGCCTGGCGCTGAAGACCCGCGATTCGATCTTCCCACTGCTCCTGGCCATCGTCGTCGGTTCGCAATCGGCGAAGCACCGCGATCCACTGTGACTGAACCTCCTCGACTGTGGCCGAGGCGAACTGCCCCCAAGGCGGTCCGAGCGTACTTCGGATGTCGCTGAGCAACTCCACGGCTCGCGTCAGGCCGACGTCAGAGAGCTCTCTGGCGCGACTCGCGGCACGAACACTGTCTTCGACCCCGCCCGCGGCGGACGCGTCGTCTGCGCCCTCGCTCTCATCGCCGTCCCGGATCACGCCCACCTCGTTGACCGCGGCGTCCAGGTTGAACAACACGACGTTCTGAACCTCCTCTATCCGCGTCCACGAGGTGCGAAGCTGGGAGCGAAGCGGGGCCGCACCAGGCTCCAGTCGACGACCCAGCGGGCCAAGCGATCGTTTGACAACATCTCGAAAAGCAACGCTTTTCGTGCGCGCAAGAGGATCCACTGTGCTCGCAGTCGGGTCAGGGAGCGCATGGATCGTCAACGTTTCAGGAAGCGTATCGAGGCTGCGTAGGAACGCGGTCCAGATCCCGCTTCCAGGCTGGACAAGAGCCTCGTCTGCGGCCACAAGTCCGGGCATCTCTCGAAGCATCCGGGTGAAGTGGCGACCCGCTCGGAGCCGAGTCATTCGCAGGTCCCGGTAGAGCGTGTCAATGTCTCCGCCACCCTCGGCGGCCTCGCAAGCGTTGTTGGTCTCGGACGCAAAGCGTGCAAGTTCAGCTTCGATTTCGTCCGTAGTCGTCAGTATCGGGTCAACAGACTTGCGCGCCACCGTGCCGAGTATGGACTCCTCGGTCTCCAGCAGTCGCCGACGCATTGCGAGCATCTGGTTGCCAAGCTCGAGGCGATCTGTGACCTGCGCGAACCACTTCTCCCACATCTCCCGAGTTCGACGTGCTCGGTCAGCGGGCGCATAACCCTCGACGCTGCTTCCGGATTTTCCTCTAATGCGTCCTCCTCGGGACTGCGCATCAGCCAGGTCGGTGCGTAGCCTACGATCGGCAAGCTCCACGAGAGATGCTTCCACCTCAGGGATCGAAATGTCGGCGGCTGTCAGCTGATCGAGCGAGGCGTGCAACTTTTCCGCGGTGTCTCGAGCTCCGGCAATGGCCTTTTCGGCCGACGTCTGTTCACCGTCGTCCTCGGGCGAATCGGGGTCGCCATCATCGTTCGCGCGTGCCAAGTTTCTTACTTCGGTGTAGTCGCGCACCGCCACGGTGTCGATCCCTCGTTCAGCTACGAGCATGGACCGGACCCAGCTGCTGATCGATCTTTCGATTTCGACACCGACTTGCGCGTAGTGCGACTGAAGCGACTCGTAGACCGGCGTGTACAGGAGCGGTAGTCGGGCACCGATGTGGTATCCGATCAGACTTCGTAAGGGGATGCCCCCGACTTTTTCGTTGGTTTCGTCTTGTCCGCGCAGTCGGGTGAAGAGGCTGCGCGCCCAACCCCCGAAACCGCCACGCTTATTGCCCGGATAAGAGTCAGGATTGTCGGGCAACGGAATCCACTCCGGCAGTGCTTCCTGGATCAGAACTCCGTCTTGCAGAAACCGGGCGTGCGCCTCTCCGAGCAACGACGGCGGCGGTTGCTGACGGAAGTGCTCCAGCAGTGGTTTTAACACGTTGTCGTGGACAGCGCGGCGGTAATCGACGATCGCTTGCCAAACAGACTCCTCGTCCGCTTCGGCGGCCCGTAAGTCCGAGAGGGCGCTGACGTGTGCACCGGTTGCCTCTTCCAGCAGGTTGTGTAGCGGAGTCTGAACGTCGTCATTGATCGACTCCTTCCATTCGGCAACAGCGGCATCCAGTAGATCGCTCGCCTGCTTCAGGTACCTGTCGAGATCTGAAGGCGCTGGAGCCGTCTCTGAAAGAGTGGCTGACGGCTCATTCATCGTCAGTCACCGATATGTTGCCATGGCGGGGTGGGGGATCCCGCTTCTCAAGCATCCCTTCGCGCAGGTATTCGCTCTTCGCACGCTCGGTGATGTCACTTGAGAAGACCTGCTCATAGCGAGTGTCCAGAACGTATGCCTTCACGATGATCTTCGTAAGGAATCCGTAGTCGTAGTGGTCCTCCACAAGGACAACGATGGGCTTCTTCAGGTACACGTACTTCGATGTGGCCGCCGCGTCGTAGGCAATGCGTTTGGCCCGCTCGACGTCTATCGATCCCGGCAAGAAAATCTCCGTCACGACCTGGCAATCCAGGGCACCCGCGTTTGCATTTGCGACCTGCCCGTTGACCACTTGTGTGTTTGGAACGGAGACAAGGTTGTCGTCTGGTGTCACGATTCGCGTTGACCGCAAACCGATGGACACAACCTCGCCGTACGTGCCCTCGATGCGCACCTTGTCGCCCACCTGAAACGGTTGGTCCAGTATTATCATTATGCCGCCGAACACGTTCTTGAGGGCATCCTGCGCCGCAAATCCTACGGCCACGCCGATTGCTCCGCCAGCAACGATCAGCGATTCCTCGTCAAAGAGAAAGACAAACCGGAAGATGTAGTAGGTGGCGATGCTCCAGACGATTATCCGCACTATGGGGATCGCCTTCATGTACCCCATTCTGCGGGTCGCGCTGCGCTCAGCTCTAATCGCGAGAATCCAGACCGAGAACCTGATCGCGTAGTACGCGATTAGCAGAATCACAAGCGAGCGCAACAACTTCCATCCGAGGTCCGCGAAGAACTCCTCAAATCCTCCGCGTCGGCCGGTGTCGCGACGCAGCTCGGTGATCCTGGCCGACAGAGTGTCCAGATGCGTGACGATCGCGTCGAGTTCTGCACGAGCAATGCTGTCGGCCCGTGCTTGCTCGGCCTCTGCTAGTTCGGCCTCTAACGTGCCAGACTCAATCCTAGCCTTTTCAGCGTCCGAACTCGTTCGGTCCAGCCACCCGCACCCAGAGGAGGAGGCGGTGACTAGAAGCAGGGCTACGACCAGGAGGTGCCGCCTGCGCCAATTTGGGCCGTTGCGAAAGAAATCCAAGGATTGCGCAGCCCGCTAGTGAACAGAAGCGGCACAAGATAAACGACAGCCGCCAATGGTCTTACATTTCAGTCCCACCGACACCGACGAGAGGAATCCGAAATGGCACAAGACGCCATTACAAGCGTCCCGCAGGACGCTGCCGTAGACAGCCTGGCCGCAACAACTCCGGCGGGCGACGCGCCCTTTTCGACGTTCTCCGACATATTCTCGCTCGCTTTTGCCAGCTCTCTCGGGGTTGTCCTCTTGCGCATATTGTTTATCGTACTCGGGGCTTTCCTGGTCGGCAAGCTAATCGACCGTGTTCTCAGACGCTGGGTCCGGCGATATGATGATGTGCCGGCGCTTGATCCGCGTCGACAAAGGGCGCTCACTCTCGCGAATCTCCTCGGCTCAACATCGCGCTACGTGATCTGGCCGCTGGCCGTCATCATGATTCTGAGCGAGATGCGCATCGACGTAGCCGCGCTCATCGCGACGGCTGGGATTGCGGGTCTTGCGGTGGGCTTTGGTGCGCAGACGCTTGTCAAGGACGTGATATCCGGAGTGTTTCTGCTGTTCGATAACACCATCGCCATCGGCGACCGCGTTCGTATCGGGACGGATTACGGGACGGTTGAACACATTGGCGTGCGCCTCATCAAGGTTCGCAAGTTCGACGGCGAGCTCATGATGGTGCCGGCAGGTGAGCTTCGCGTGTTCGGCAACACGAGTATCGACTTCTCGCGCGCGATCGTCGAAATCGGCGTAGCATACAAGGAGGACATCGCCCAGGTCTCCGAAATCTTGGAGCAGGTGGCCAGGGGTTGGATGGCCGACAATGCCGACGTCCTGAAAGAGGAGGACCCCAACGTGCTAGCCATCATGGGGTTTGCTGACTCTGCGATTCTCGCAAGGGTCGCCGTGACAGTTGTGCCGGGCGAGCAGTTTCGTGCGGAGCGGGAAATGCGCGTCGCACTCAAGAAGGCCTTCGATGATGCCGGAATCGAAATACCGTTTCCGCAGCGCACGGTTCACGTAACCAACGTGGCCGATTGAGCTAGAACGGCACGGTCGCGCGGATCCGATAGTACAGTTCGTGCTTGTCGGTGCCGACGTCACCTGCACGCTGCGCCAGGCCGGCGGCATGCATAATTGTGATGTAGTCCCGGATCGAGACCGCGTTCTTCAATTCAACGCCGACACCCAGCCTTCGATCTCCATTGCGTAGAGCGTGCTCCGGGTAGACCAGCGCACCGTCCGCAAAGACGGAGACCGAAGTCGCGCCAAAGGAAACCAGACCCAGCAGCTGTGTGCGCAGGGAACGCGCAACGGGGACGCGGTACTCGATACTTGAAAACCAGACGCTCTTGCCCACAACGACTTCTCGATATCCACGCACTCGCTCGACATCCGAGAACGAGATCTCCAGGATATCAGGTGCGAGAAGCTGAAACTCGTCGTAGCGAGACAACCCGATGAAGTTCTGCGCAAGCGTCTCGCCGCGCTGGTATTGGACGCGTCCGTATGCGAAGAGTCGAGAGTTCCCGATGGCAGGCATGATTCCGTACGCAGCGGCGCCAAGACGCACAAAGCCCGTCCGGCCACTGAAGGAGCGAAGTCCGGCCATCGCACGCAAACGAAGCCCCACGCCGTCGAGCGGGTGGACAACGTTGTGTCGGTAGGGTCGTTGTCGCGTGACGCGAAACGATAGTCGGGCGTCAGCCTGGTGGCCCGCCTCGGGTTGCGGAAGCCGTCCGTCAGAGAAGATGTCTTCGTTCAGCGGCTCGACATCCACGTATCTGGTCCGCAAGCTAATCGAGCTGCGCACGTACGGCGCGCTCGTCAGGGTGAGCGGCCATCGCGTCGTCAGTGACACCTTTGTCGCGCGCTCGCGCAGCAACTCATTGCCGTACGGGCGAACGATGTCCGGTAGATACTGGACAACGGTTTGAATCAGCGGGGCATACTGGTTGTTGATATATGCGACCTGGACGCTGGACTTCCGCAGTGGGTCTGTAGCGGATACGGCCAGCACGACGCCGAGGCTGTGTTTTCCGAGAGGTTCTGTCCACGCGGTTATTCCGGTGAGTCCGTAGTTGTCGGTTGACGTGTAGTACGGAACCGCTATCGAGAAAACGTGGGTCAGGTTCGACAGCGCGTTGTAGCGAGTCCTCTTCGTTACGACTTCCGGTCGTACGGCTACGCGTGACGGGACTACTGCCGGCGGACGATGGCGGGCCCAGTCTCCAAATCCCGGCGGCAGGTCTGGTTCAGGTTCAGGTACGATGCGTGCGCCGGGTATCATATACAATTGGTCTCGCACCTTCGAGTACGCGATACGCACAGCAAGCGAGCCGGCCGGTGTCCAGTCAAACGCATCGGCGCCTGTTGCAAGGGCGGTTACGCGCCTGGTCGCGGTGTCGGTGCCGGGTTCCAGCGCAAAGACGTTCGGCACACCGTCGCGCAATGAGGTGAACGCAAGTTCTTCACCCGAGGGTGACCACAAAGGCCTGCGGTCGTCATGCTGACCATCCGTAACGGATTTGACCTCGCCCGTCGAGACGTTGGCCGTTTCGATCACGCGCCGTCCTTCAGCATCAAACCTGCCGTATGCAATGATGTCGCGACTTGGGTGCCAGTCTATCCGACCAATCTGCGAGTCTCCTTTGAAGTCCGTGAGACGAGCTTCCTGGCCCGAGTTCAGGTCGAGCACGTAGAGGTTTCCGGTGCCGCGATACGATCCCACGAACGCCAGTCGCTTTGCGTCTGGTGAGAAACTGGGGAAGGCGGCTCGCCGCGAATGCGTAAGTCGCGTGCGACGGCCGGAGGTCAGGTCCACAAGGAACAGGTCGTTCAGCAAGGAGCCATTTTCGCCACGAACCTGGCGTGTGTAGGCGACCTTGCTGCCGTCGGGAGCGACGGATATCTGGTCCTTCACCGCTCCGTCGACAACGACACGCCAATCTTTGGAACGCCCGCTTCGCACGAGCAGCTGCGTCAACGGGCGGTCCAGTGATCGCAGCGAGACAACCGCCTGGGTAGCGCCGTTCGTGGATGCGCCGAAGTCGCGGATATACTGCCCGGGGATCGCCGCTGGCTTCACGCCGAGCGAGTCGGCGTTTTCCATCTGGCCGGCGAGCGTGTTGTACTGCACGTTGATGTGCCGACGCCATTTGTCGTAGAAGTCGCGATACGATTCGCCTGTTACGCTCCTGAAGGCGTAGCCAAAATCATGAATGCGCACGCCTGGGAAGACACGGCGACGGTGAGACAGCAAACGCGCAAGCGTTGAATCGCCGTACTGGGTAGCGAAGTAGCGTACCTGCGCGTTACCCACCGAATACAATAGACGTCCGTTCCAGACCGATCGGCCGTCGTTGTAGGACAGTCGATCGTCCAGGACGGCTGTCCGCAGCCAGCGTTCTCCGCGATATGCGTCCCACTTCTCGGTCTGGTACTGCGCCAGACCTTCGGTCCAGAATCTTGGTAGTGCCAGTCCGAGATCAAAGGGGCGGAATCGCGAGCGCACTGCCCGATAGTGGAAGATGTGCGCGAGCTCATGTGAGACCACCTTCCGGATCCACTTGTCCGGTCCCGTCCAGACTTCGGCGGCGTCGTTGAGGTGGACCCAGATGTTTGTGTGGCCGGTGCCAACGGGCACGGCAAACCCGTTTACGATCTCGTCTTCGTCAGAGAGATAGATTCGAATCTTCTTGTCGAATGAGACGCCGAGATTTGACGAGAGCGCGGCGTATGTCTCCTCTGCAACCGCGGCGGCCTCGACCTCAACACCAGCGATGCGGTTCGGGTACACGATGACGAAGTGTTCGGTCTCCGCCTGTCGCCAGTTGATTTCCGGGTGATTTCGGCCATTCATCGACAGGTATCCCTGCGCCACCGCTGTCATCGGGGCGAAAACGCCCAGGCAGAGCGCGAGGACGGAAATGCCGGCCGCTATTGACCTGCAGGTGTGCAAAAAGGAAGTCGGGATGGTGATTCGGGCCAGAAGAGTGCGAGCAGCAAACACGGCACCAATTTAGGCTCTTCAGGAGCCGAAACGCGATCGCAGATCGGTTGGGGTAGCTGAGGCCGTGCCGGTGGCGTCGACTACAACTAGCTGATCGCGGAAGAGAAACGCAACTTCATTGCCCAGCTTCAGGAACGCCCGTGCGTCAGGATACATCTGGAAAAACGCGAAGTAGGCCTGGGACCCAAATTTCAGGTTCCACTCCGGCGCGTTTTCGGTGTTCGACTGCGTCAACCAGTTACCCGAGCCCGTTTGCACAAGGTTCTGCCCGAGGATGTTGATCAGGGGCGTCTCGTCGTCCTGTCGGATTACGCGCGCTTGCTTCAGGTCCCAGATGGCCTTGCTCATCTCGACAGCGTCTTTGCCCGAGGACTCCGACATCGCCTCTGGGGCGAATCGCTCACTCCGGCGCACAACGGCTCCGACCGGCGTCAGCGCGTCCAGTTCGCGGACCGCCGCAAAGCGTGCCTCATCCTCGGTTACGAGATAGGACGTGTATGGTGTGACAATGCCGAACTCCTTGGCCAGCGCGACTATCTCGTCGATCAGCGCCTCATTCTCTCCCTCGAGGCGAATGGATTCCAGCAGCACGCCGATTCGTCGCGTAGCCCAGACGCGCGCGACAAAGGCGTCGTCACGCATCACATCCGGCAAATCCAGCGAAACCTGTTGCGTGGTCTCCACGCCGTTGAGAGTTCCTTTGACCGTGATCACGGTCTTGCCCGCCCGGGCGTATCGGCCAGTAAGCGTTAGCGCATCTCCGAGGAACAGATCTGATGGTCTTCTGGGTGCAAGCTCAGAGAGTCGGACTCCGGTAGATGCAATGGTGATGTCCGTCATGACCGGATACCGCACCCTGTCGTAGAAGCTGGATACGCGTTCTTCGATATTCTCGTCGGGCCCGATATACTCGGCGAACGCACGCGAGTCCGTTGCAAGTCCGTCCAGCAGATCTGTGTTCACGTCGTAGCCTACGCCGAAGGCGAAGATGCGGGAATCGGTTGTGTTGTTGGCGCGGGCGTTCTGCAAAATCTCTTTTGGCATCACGACACCCGTTGACGGGAGGCCGTCTGTGAGGAAGACAATTGTGCCGGGGCGCTCGTCGTCGAGCATGGCAAGTGCTTTGGCAAGCGCCTCGTTGATGTTGGTCCCACCCCGAGCCTCAAGTTGATCAACGAAGAAATGGGCGTCGTCGACTTCAGCCGTGCTGACGAGTTCGTCGGTAAACGCATTAGCGTCTGAGCTGAACGCCACCAGGCCAAACCTGTCGTCTTCTCCAAGACGGTCCAGTGCGTAGGAAACTGCCTCTCGTGCCTGAGCGATCTTCTCGCCAGCCATGCTTCCCGACGTATCCAGGACGAACACGATGTCTCGTGGTGCCACCCGACGCGAGTCACGTACGACGGGCGGGTCGAGCATAAGCATGAAGTACCCCGACCTTCGTTTGTAGGGCCGGTGGGTAAGCAAGGTCGCGGCCAGGTGGTCACGACTCAGCGAGTAATAAAGGACGAAGCTCCTGGCGCGTTCATCAAGTTTGCCACCGGCCTCGACGAGTGTCGAGGCACCTGATCGCTTGACCGTGAGCTTGTTGGTGGGCGAATAGAGATTGCGGACGTCGGCGTCCGACGTAATCTCGACCGTCACCCGCGGCGCCGCACCAAGCGTCTGACCGTCCCGATGCGGACCGGCGTGACCGGCAGACAGGGCGCCGGTGAGCGGATGGACGAACCGGACGGTTTCTGCGGTGCGATCAAGGACGAGATCGTAGGTCAGGGTGATCTCTCGCGAAGCGCCCGGGTCGATGGGAAAGACCCGTGCCCGAAAAAGATTTCCGTCAGCCCACTCCAGCAGCGCTGGGTCAAGCACATTGCGTACGATTTCCTCGTAGGTGCGTCGCGCCTCTTTCGCGGGCAGCAGTTCGCCACCGACCACTTCGCCGTCAATCTTCAAGGTGAAGGCTGAAACGGCCGCACCGGCGGGCAGCGGAAAGAGAAAAGTGCCCTCGAGTCTCAGGCGCGATGGATTCCGGATTGCTGCGCTCACGGTGACGGTCGCAACCTGATGGTTGATCAGCGCAGAGACCTGGTGGTTTTCGAGCTGGAGTTCATTCGGTCGCGCGCTGCGGTCCAGAATCCATCCTTGCGCGAGCGCCGAAGACCCCGACGCGGTCGCGCCAGCAACCACGATTGCGAGCAATAAGAGCGGTTTGGTCCACATGAGGTAGAAACGGCCCCTTGACGTTGAATATTGCCCCCGAGGTGCTGCGGATAGACACGTAAAGGGGTCCTGGAAACGTTTGGTCAGCCTATGACACATAGCTGTCACCCTCTTGGTGTACCCTTTTAGCGGGTCTTCCGTAGAAAGAGTGAAGGCCGACGTGCAGCGCAACCTAGAGGTCGGAAATGTTGAAAGCCGAAACGATACCCACCACAGCCGAGCAGCCCATCCAAGAACGGATCGCGGGGCAGGAACGTCCGCACATTGAGGAGTTTGTGACCGAGGCGGGCCGCTATCTGAGTGAGGACACGATCGTTCTCACGTCCGTCCGGGATGCCGATTACGGTATTGTGGATGTCGTTTTCGTTGGCCCTGAGGCGACCATCGGTTTCGCGTTCGGCGGGTCTTCCCGTGCGCGGGTGCCCTACTTCCTGGACGCGCTCTACGAAGTTGCGGCCCTTGACGTGGCTCACGGGCTCGGTGACATTCTGTACGTTGCGGCCCGCCATCACGGCGCGCTTTTCCAGGACGACGCGCGTCTCCGGCTGGTGCCGTTCTGCTCATCGAGAATCCTGGCCAATGGCCGGCGGCGCGGCTCGACGACCGTGGGTCGCGGTGACGACGGCGAGCCGATTGTTGTGCGGCGACGCACTGCGGTCGTCGCGGAGCCGTCTTTCGCGCCCTTCAGACGACCTTCTGGAGTGGGTACCGCAGCCTAAAGTCCGGTGCGTGTTCGACTTAAGTTCATTTAAGCGAACCGCGGTTCTTCCGATTACCGGAGAGATCCCATCAGCTATGGTCAGTCGGCCGTGGCTGTACCGTACATGGTATAGAAGGTATTCCAGGAGGAATAGAATGAAACTCACGAAAGTGATTGCGGCATTGGTATTTCTGGGCGTGACGGCCACGGCCAGCAATGCGCAGACAACTGATGCGCACGACGTAACGATCGTTGTGCCCACAGTCAACATGATCGCGGTCAGCGGCGACCTGACCCTCACGCTTGGACAGCCGGCAGCGCCGGGTGGTGATCCGGCCCCTGCGACCAGCACGGGCGCTCAGTATCTGGTCACGACGAACGAGACTGGCAAGAAGATCACCGCGGCTCTGAGCAGCAACTACTCCACGGGCATCACGCTCGCGGTAGAGCTCATCGCTGTTGGGTCAGCCACCTCTGCAGGTCAGGTCACGCTCTCAGCAACGGCAGTAGACGTCGTTACTGGAATCGGCCTCGTCTCGGGAAGCGCGGCGATCAACTACACGGCTTCTGCGACTTCAGCAGTTGCGCCGGGTTCGGAGACGCGTACGGTAACGTACACGCTGACGAGCTAGATCGTTGGTCGCACTACTCGTCTTGATATCCCGTCAAGGACGATAAGCTAGTTGACAGCCATACCCGCCGGCACGCGCCGGCGGGTTTTGGTGTTGTCTCGCTGGATAGTCAATCTCCCGTTCCGCGAAACCACCGCGAACGATCCTGCGGAGGTCGTGTGTTTTCCCGCCTCGCCAAGACTGCAAACGAATTGTCTCCTGCGCTGATGTGCAGGCTGGCGGCGTTTGCTCTTTTTGTTTTTGCGAGTTCTGTTTCCGCGCTCGAGGCCACGGCGCAGCTCCTCTTCGTTTCGGGTCCGCCCACCGAGCTTACAATTGCGCCGCCGTCGTTCGCCGGACTTGATCCGCTTCCCGACGAAGACTCCGCTACGCGAATCGTCTGGCTCTTTTCGCCGCGCCGCCCGTCAAAAATTGTCGTCAACACCGTGGCTCCGGGCCAGTCATTTCGGTTGTTCACTGAGGCACGGAACGTTTTCCGGGCGACAGGAATGCCGGAGGTACAGCTGTTTGACGGCGGTCCCGGGTTGGATTTCATCCGCGACATTCCCCGCCGGTCTTTTATCGGCGCGGCATCCATCTACTTCCGAGCAGAGGCCCCGGCCCAACTCGGTAATTCACAACTGTACGGTGACGACAATCACACCGTCTACTTTACCTGGACTGCACAATGAGTTTCTCGAGCCTCCGGCACCTTCCGGGCGTTTGGGCCCAGTTTCTGGCGATCTGCCTAACGTGTTCGATCGCTGTTCCAAGCGCCGGCCAGATCTCTGTCGTCGGCGAGCTCGCTCGCGATCACGATGTCGCTCCTGGTAGCGTCGTCTTTGGGGAGATTGACGTGCACAATCCCACGAAGGCTCCTCGGCAGGCGAAGATCTACCAGACCGACTACAGCTTCTTTCTGGACGGTACTAATTTCTTCGACGAGCCGAGCACTCTCGAGCGCTCGAACGCAAAGTGGGTGCAGTTCTCGCCGTCGTTTGTAACCGTGCCGCCTGGACAGTCAGTATCGGTGCAGTACGAGGTGCGCGTCCCGACCGACTCGGTCGCACTCGCGGGCAGCTACTGGTCGGTTATCATGATCGAGGACATTCCCGACGATTCGCCGGAGTCGACGCTGGGTGATTCAGCCGATCCGGGTGAGGAGACTGAACTGGGAGTACGGCAGATCTACAGGTATGCGATTCAGATCGCGACGCACGTCCGAGTCACCGAGGAGTACGAAATCTCGTTTGCCGGCGTAGATCTCGAGCCGGGCATCACCGGCGGCCAGTTACTGCGAGTCGGGGTTGAGAACGATGGCAACATCCTTGTGCGTCCGCGTGTCTGGATCGAGCTGTTCAACGGCGAGGGCAAGAACCTCGGCAAGAGAGACTCCGAGGCAGCTCGGATCTACCCCGAGACGTCGGTGAGTTATCGATTTGATCTCAGCGATCTCGACTCCGGCGACTATGAGGTGCTGGTAGTGGTCGACGCCGGCGACGACAACCTGTTCGGCGGTCAATACTCCGTTTCGCTCTGACCCAACATGCCGGCGCCCAGCCATAGAACACCTGCCATCTTTCCGGTGACGCGAGTCCTTGGGACTTTGCTTGCGCTACTGTCGTTGGCTCCCGCTGAGATCGGGAGAGCTGAAGGGCGGGCCATTGGCGATGTCGTCGAAGTTTCTCCAACGACGACCGAGCCTCTCGCGGCGGCGCCGGGAGAGGTGGTCACTGCCATCTTCACGGTGACGAACACCGGGACTGAGACACGCTCGTTCAAGGCTTCGGCGGACTTGCCAGCCGGCTGGCGTCGGATAGGGTCGTCGAATTCGTTTGACGTCAGCGGCGGCGACACTGTGCGCCGCCTAATCTCTTTTCGTGTTTCAGCAGACGCGCCGGTAGGATCGTTCGACATTCGTTACCGCGTGACTGATGTTGGGGCGCCGCTAGTATTTGATTCAGGCGTTGTCACCGTGGCCGTGGGCGAAAGTGACCGATTTGACATTACGCTGCTACGCGCACCTTCGTGGGTTGTCTCTGGTGACGATTATCAGATCGCACTCGTGCTGTCCAATCGCGGCAACGCGACGCGCCACATAAGGCTCCTGGCCAAGATCACCCCAGAAACGACGTTTGACATGTCGCTCGACGAGTTGACGGTATTCGAGCCGGGTGAGCGTCAAACGTTGCGAGTCGACATCAGAGCGACGCAGGCGACGCAGCGCAAGCAACGTCAGTGGTTGCGGCTCCACGTCACTAGCGACGGCGTCGTGCTCAACGAGATTGCCGTTCCGGTCGACGTTCTTCCGACTGGAGGTTATGCTGATCGTGCCGGCCGAATGCCTGCAAGCGTTACGCTACACTCGTTCACGGGCCACCGGGGCAGCGGCGCGCAAGTAGAGTTCGATGCGCATGGACCCCTGAGAAACGGCGGCACGGATATCATAGAGGTCGGCATTCGAACCCCCGATCGATCAACGGCATCGCTGTTCGCAAGGCGCGATGAATACCGGGTCGCCTATGTGAGTAAGTCGTGGGCCGTCATGCTTGGAGACCATGCGTTCTCGTTGTCTCCCCTCACCGAATACGGTAGGAGGGGACGCGGCGTGGGCGCAAGTGCCACCGCCGGCGCGCTGACGGCAACGGCTTTCTTTAGTCGTGGCCGATACGCGCTTCCCCGTGAAGACGTAGTTGGAGTTGGCCTGAAATACTCGTTGAGCGACGCGCTTCGATTCGGTGCAAATTTCCTCGACAAGTCGGGATTCTTGCCAGGCGAGAGCATCACGATTCGGTCCGAGTTTGAGCCAATCAGGGATGTCAAGCTTGACCTCGAGTTAGGCGACGGCGGCGACTCGGGTGTTCGAAGCTCTGCGTTTGCAGCGGGTGTGTCGGGTTCGCGGAAGTTTGGCAGTATCGACGCGCGCTACATGAAAACGGGAAGAGCCTTTCCCGGGTTGTATCCAGACCGCACAGTCGCAAGCATGAGCTTTAGCGCACGACCAACACGCAACGTGCGGTTCGACGCAAGCGCTTCGACCGACGAGCGCAGACTCCAGTTCGCGTCCGCGGCCGGGTCAATTGTGCAATCGAAGTACGTGCGGGGCGGGCCGACTTACAAGTTTGAGTTTCTACGCAGTAAGGTGAATCTCTCAGCGGCCTACAAGTACCGCGCGCAGAATGCGGATTTTGGAAGTGCTGGTGAGAATCGCAACCATCTGTCGACCGAGCTGACCGCTGATATTGAGATCGGTCGCTATTCGCTCGGCGCATCAGTTGAGCACGGGTCAGTCTACGCCAGCTTCGTCGGCGAACGGCGCGCGGCTTCACGCTACGAACTTGCGACGCGTGCCCGCTATCGATCATTCTCCTGGAATGTCGCGGCATCGTTTGATCGAGGTGCGGCGATGTACCGGCTTGAAGGGCAGGAGACGGCTTTGATATCCGTTGGAGCGAATGGCAACATAGGTAGCAGTTTTGCGTGGGGCGTCGACGCCTTTGCCATGTTTGATCGCTCGTTCATCGCAAGGCAGTATCGCTCGGTCGCCACGCGGGCAACGTACCAGCTACCATTCGGACATCATGTCGGCGTTCGCGCGCAGGTCACGGCAATCGGCGTCGGCGGTGGACTCTACGGCCACGATGTAGGTGTCACCTACCGCGTTCCCTTCAGCATACCGACGCTTCGCAAATCCGAGATGCGGATCCGGGGTCGCGTGGTGGATGCTGAAACCGGTGAGGGCGTCACGGACGCACTCGTACGGGTGGGCAAAAGGACTGGCCAAACCCGTGAGGACGGTCGCTTCACAGTTCCGATCGCGGGCACTGAGACGGAGTATCTCCTACTTGATGGCGCAAGTGTCGGACTTGATCGCGTTCCACTGATCGAGATGCCGATGGCCGTTAGTGACGACGTGATCGCATCGGAAATTGAGATTCCGGTGGCAGTAGCCGGGAGCATCAGCGGGATCGTCAATCGATTCGTGTTCGAGAACGGCGCGCTACAGACCGGGTCGCTAACGGCCTCAGCTCCTGAACCCGGGGTCGTTATTGAGTTCTCTGATGGTATAGGCCGCATTCGGACGACGTCCAGTGTTGACGGCACTTTTCGCGCGCCTCGCATCAGACCCGGTACCTGGACGGTGCGCATCGTGTACGCGAGCCTGCCCGAGACCTACGGCGTTGGTGAGCCGGTTACCGTGCATGTCGCTCCAGGACAGCGCGTCGATATCGAACTAAAGACAGTTCCTCGCCGGAGACAAATCCGATTTGTCGCATCCGGACGACTCAGTGCAGACTCGGTAGAGGCAAAGCCTGCATCGCCTGTCGAGCCAGTTGAGGAGACAGGGCTCCCCGGGAATGATCTTGCGTCCGGCGAAATTGGCGGCCAGACCCAGCTTGCTCATGCACCCATAACGCTGGACGGTTGTCCAATAACTGCTGAGCTACCGCTGCAGCACGAAGTTCTGCCAGGAGAAACGCTGACCGGCCTTGCGGCGACCTACTATTGCTCGGCGAGCAGCTGGCCCATCGTATGGTTTGGTAATGACGATGCTCTCCCGAATCCACATCGGCTGGAGCCGGGAGACAACCTTGTTGTTCCAGCTGTTGGCGCGGCACTCGGCTTTGAGCCCGATGCCGCAACGGGGCCGGCTCGACGCCACGTCGTTGCCGCTGGCGAGACGCTCAAGAGCATCGCCAGTGACTACTATGGACATGAGCGGTACTGGCCAAGGATCTGGATGGCGAATACACTCGTGGTCGGTGACGGGGTGGACGTACCCGCTGGCGCGGTCCTCGTAGTGCCAGGCTCAGAATGGCATCGGTTTGAGCGATTGATCCTCCGGCGCAAGCCATGATGTAACACCCTCCGGCGCCAGCCATGATTTAACACTGAGGGTCCCGGAGCGATAATCAGAGCGTCGCGAATACGCAGTTCTGCAAGAGACTGATAATATTGATCTTGCGTACGTGTGTATCATTTCTATATTGAAGCGACAAATTCTGATTAGACCGAAATTTTTTGAGCGTCCTCAGCATTCGAGCGCGTGCTCGTGCCTGTAGGTTCGCGCGAATAGCTCTCCAGTTTGCGCTTCCGGGATTGATAACTGCCGGGAGCGTCTGTGGGCAGTCGCGCGATGCCGTGCGGCATGTGGCCGATGCGCGGCACAGCATCACGATTGATGTACCCCAATATGCCCGCTTCGGGAGTGCACGCATCCAGGTCGGATCAGCGCGCAACCTGAACGGACGTGTTTGGCTCCATACAAACGCAACGTCCTTGCTGGCAACGCAGTCACGCTTTCGGTACGGGCCCTCATCGCAGCTCTTGCGTGCGCAGCCTATACATGCTGCCCTCGAGTTCGACCCGTCGGAGAGCGCCCCCGACAGTTCGCTGCAGCGCTTCGACGTCGAGCATGTTGACGAAGACGGCGTGCTTGTATCGTGGGTTTATGTAACCGTTACCGACAGATAGTCTATTCGGAGTTGGATTCGCCGCCGCCAGCGCTTGATCCGGCGCGCGAGAGCATGCCGGCGACATCTATCCCGGTTGACGCCTTGAGACTTTCGAGCAGCGCCGGAGTGGAGCCCGCGATCTGATTAAAGACTGCCGGAACGCCCGCGCCGCCCTGACCACTGTCCACCACCGTGATCTTGTCAATCTTCAGGTTGTCTACGGTTTGTACAACCTGCGCAAGAATGTCTGGTAACATCTGTATCAGGAACAGCCGCTCGGCATCGTTGCCCGCCTGACGCCAAAGTTCGAGTTTTCGCCGCAGGACCTCGACCTCAGCCTGTCCGTCTTCGAGAATCCGCGCCGCGTTGCCTTTGGCGATCTCTTCTTTTGCCTGGCGTTCGGCTTCAGCCTTGACAATCGTCATGGCCCGCTGCTCCTTCTCTTGCAGCGTTATTCGTTCCTCCAGGAGTTGCTGTTTGGCCTGGGCTTCCGCAGTCTGCGCAGCGATAGAGACCTTTGCCTCCTCGGCCTCCGCGTCGGCCGCCAACTGGGCCCGGATGACACGTACCTCATTTTCAGCCTCGGCAATCGCGAGGTCGGCCTTTGCCTCCGCGAGCTTTGCCTGTTCGCGCTTTTCAGCTTCGACGACCTCGGCAGCGGCAATGACATTGGCAGAACTCTGTCGACCAATTGCGTCCAGGTAACCGCGGTCATCCTCGACACTCTGGATCTTGAGTGTGTCAAGCTGCAATCCGAGTGCGCTCAGGTCGCTGTCGGCTTCGGCAACGAGCTCTTTCGCGAACTTCAGTCGATCTTCGTTGACCTCTTCCGGGGTGAGCGATGCCACAACACCTCTGAGATTGCCTTCCAGGGTCTCCTTGGCGATGACCATGATCTCGTCAAGCGACTTGCCGAGCAGGCGTTCAACGGCGTTGTCCAACTCCGCCTCAGTGGAACTGATCTTCACGTTGGCGATGGCCCGAACGGTGAGCGGGATTCCACCCTTGCAGTAGGCGTTCGTTACTGTCAGATCGATGGGGATCGTGTTGAGTACCAGACGATCGACCTTTTCAATGATCGGGATACGAAAGCCACGACCGCCCTGGATGACGCGATACCCAACTTGGGAGCCGTCACTAAGCTGTCGCTGACGTCCACTAAAGATGAGAACCTCGTTCGGCTGGCAAATCTTGAGATTGGATCTCACAATTCCCAGTACCGCCATGACGGCAACGATGATTACAAACGGTACGACGAAGATTTCCATTGGCCGTGCTCAGATAGAGTGATGAATCAGAGTATACGAGGTTATGTGGGCTTTACTACTTCGGCAATCGTTCCGTCGATTCGGACGATCACGACTTCCTCTCCCTGACTGAATGCTTCGGTAGATTCGTCGTCCAGCGGACGAGCGATGAGTTGCAACTTACGCCCTTTAGATACGACGGTGATCTTCCCCCGGTCCTTGGCACCGAAGGGAAGGAGTACATGTGCGGTTCGTCCGCGCAACTCCTTCGAGGTAACGTTACTCGAGACACTCGCGTAAGCGAAGCGCTTGATAAGGAAGTTTCCTCCGAGCCCGCAGAGCAATCCCGTTCCAATCGATAAGATGGCGGCGAGCGGTTCTCCCGTTCCGACGAGGTTCAGAAGGACGCCCGTCAGGCCGAAGAAGGCGGCGAATAGGAACAGCGCCCTGACGGAGAGGAGGTCGATGAAACCGACGCCGGCTCCGAGATCGTGATCCGCTCCGACATCCAGGCCCCCGTCCATATCGGCGTCGACGTCGACATCCATGTCAGCATCGAAGTCGATGTCCATGTCGACGTCGGCATCCACGTCTGTATCGGTCTCGCCGCCACCGAAAATCGACAGCAGGACGAAGAAACCGCCAACGATGAGACTGATCAGGTAAACGCTGTTCATTTGGCTCAAATGGCGAAAGATTGCAATTATCCTTGTACGGCGCGACGGGCAGGATGTGCCAGCGATTAGGCAAAATCGCATGACGTTCGAAGTATGACAATCAGTTGTCACAGGTCGCTGGTAGACTGGTGACAGATCCGAAACAAACCCCAAAGCGTCGTGAAACAAACAGCCGAAACGCACACCGTTGCGCCCCCGCTATTCGACCTGGCCGCCCTGCGGGCGCACTTTCCTGAGGCAGACGTCTCGTGGCGCCCGCTAGTGTACACCCGAGACCGTAAACGCGCCCTGGTCGTCGCCTATGTATCGAACCGCGCAATCATGGATCGGCTCGACGCGGTCTGCGGCCCCGAGAACTGGAAGAACACTTTTCGAAAAGGTCCCGACGGCGGCGTCATCTGTGGGATCTCGATCCGCATACACGGCGAGTGGGTTACGAAGTGGGACGGCGCAGAAAACACGGATGTAGAGTCTGTCAAGGGCGGACTCTCGGCGAGCATGCGACGAGCCGCCGTGCAGTGGGGAATTGGACGATATCTCTACCGGCTGCCCCGCGTGTGGGTACCTGTTGATGAGAAGGGTCGGCCGGCGCGCACGCCGACG
The DNA here is from genome assembly GCA_028284545.1 of Rhodothermales bacterium. Classification (GTDB taxonomy): domain Bacteria; phylum Bacteroidota; class Rhodothermia; order Rhodothermales; family JABDKH01; genus JANQRN01. The sequence goes on from JANQRN010000104.1 coordinate 47,853, forward strand.
ATGCCACCCGACTACCGGGTGGCGTCGTCGGGTGATGGGCAGGACACTCCGCATCTGCAGCCCTACGTGTTGGTCAACGGCGAACAGCCACCACGAAAGAATGGCAAGCTGCACCGCCAGAATCAGAAACCGAGGCCGAAGCGGGCGACCCCCGGGCCGCGTGCAAAGGCGAGCTGAGGTGTGGCGCTACTCCCGGCGTATCGCCTCTACCGGTGACAAACGGGAGGCGCGCCAGGCCGGATACGTTCCAAACGTGAGACCGAGTACAATTGCCGCAGAGAGGACGACCGCAACTGTACCCGCGCTCAGGATAGCGTCGAAGGGCATCTCAGCCACACGGCGGATGATCGGCGTCGATCCATACACGACGGCAGCGCCCAGCGCCAGACCCGCGATACAGCCGAGCGAGGTGATAGCAATCGACTCGAGCAGAAACTGTGCAACGATGTCACTGCGTCGAGCACCTGCCGCTTTCCGAATGCCGATCTCGCGAGTGCGTTCTGTGACGGACATGAGTAGCACGTTCATGACCCCGATGCCACCGACAAG
>JANQRN010000079.1 GCA_028284545.1 Rhodothermales bacterium
TGGGGGGGCACATCTTGCCGCCAAGGCCAAGGCAGAGGGGTGGGAGATCGTCGGCGTCTTGAACAACGACATGATCGGCAACATCGAGGGCATCGATGGTGTGGTTGACAACAGCACGTTTCGCGTTTTCTCGGAGCCCATGCCAGTCATTGACGCCGGGGCGCTTCGATCCGTGCGTTTCTATGGAGGCGAGGTCGACGGCCCGTCGCGTCAGATCGCGCGGTACGTCGACCGCCTGGCAGACGAATACTTCCCGAACCTCGACGCAATGATGATCTATCGGCTTGACAGGTTCGGGCGGGGGGGCCACCACCGCCCGTTCAACGATGCCGGCTTCCCCGGCGTCCGCATCATGGAGACCCACGAGAACTACAACCGTCAGCACCAGAATATTCGCGAAGAGGACGGAATTGCCTACGGGGATGTCGTTGAGGGAGTAAATTTCGCATACGCCCGAAAACTGACGGCGATGAATGCCGTCACGCTGGCCGCCCTGGCGTGGGCGCCTCCCATCCCCCTGGAAGTGAAGATCGGAGGGGCGGTAAGGCCCTCCACGCGACTTGCCTGGGAGGCGGTCGAGCATCCGGAACTGGCCGGATACATCGTGCACTGGCGTAAGACAACCGACCCCCAGTGGACACAATCGCGGTTTGTCGGCGACGTTTCCAACTTCACGCTCGAGAACGTTGTCATCGACAACTACCTTTTTGGCGTCTCGTCGGTGGCGACAAACGGGAGCCAAAGCCCCGTAGCCTTTCCTGGGGGTCTTCTGAGGCGATAATCAAAAAAATCTCAAGGGAGTTCCTGAAAGGAAATTGGGCATCCGTCATTATTAGGGTGCACATCCGCTACACAGCACTTCTCTTGTAGGGTGGATCTAAGTTTGGCCTGGGAAACCGAGCTTAGACGTTCTGGGCGCGAGTCGACGGACTCGCGCCCTTTTTTGTTTGCCGGATGCCGTCCCGCAGAACCGAGCATGGCCCACACGCATCATTATCAATGACATACTGAAAGTGTTGACGATATCCGTCCTTCAAGAAGGGCATATCTCATATCGCACTTCTGAGGAAGCTCGGGGCTTTTGGTGGGATCCCGGGCTTCTCTTTTTTTGCATACCTGTGACGACAACGGCGGCACCGGGCACGATCCCGACGAGCGCTGCCGTACTTTGGGCATACTGATTGATACGGTGATGGCCTGCAAGTCTTAAGCATGCCGCAATAATTGACGAACACCGTATTGAAACCACCACGCCAAAATGAGTATTCGCAATAGGCGTCACCTGTTATCCGGACGTCTACTCTTTTTCGGCCGTCGCCTCGTAGGCGGTCGCGCCCGACTATTCACCAATCACATCGAGATTCGCGGATGGTCTGCCACCGGCCGCGTTCGCCGGTCAATTCCGCTCGAGTCGGTGAAAGAGGTGTCCATCGACGCAGCCATCGCTAACCAAAGACTCTACCTGAAACTCGCTGACGACGAGCACTTTACGCTCCTGCAGTTTGCGCGTGGTGCCTCTCTCTGGCATGTCAATATTCTGAACTGCAAGCCCGAGCTTCACAGGGTCGGTTCAATACCGGAGACGAGGGCGAGGAACAGCGAAACGCCCGAAAGGTTACCTGACGCTACAGACACCCGACCGGAGAGCCGACAGGTCCTGCGACGCGTAGATGACTTTTCTAAATCCCATCGTCCTACTGGGACTGGCGGCGGCGGGGATTCCGCTGATCATCCACCTCTTCAACTTCCGTCGGCCGCAGCGAATTGACTTTAGTTCGCTGGCGTTCGTAAAGGAACTCCAGCAAACGACGATGCGCCGGGTGCGCATCAAGCAGTGGCTGCTGCTACTCATGCGAACGCTTGCTCTTGCAGCGCTCGTTCTGGCCTTCGCCCGCCCCACGCTCACGGGAGGACTTGCCGCCGGACTCACGGGAATCGTCGGCGGCGACGCCGCTGCCGCGATTGGTATTGTCCTGGACAACTCGCGATCGATGGACGTTCGCGACACCCGCGGATCGGTGTTCGCCCAGTCCGTGGAGGCCGCAAACGCTATTGTCAGGCAAGCTGACGACGACGACACTTTTATCTTGCTGACGACGGCTGGTCCGGCAAGCCGCCTGCCGATTTCCTTCAGTGGAAAGCAGGGGGCGATAGACTTTCTCGCGGGTGCTGCGCCGGCCGACGGCGCCGAGTTCATGGTCGAGTCGAGCCTCCGCATGGCGGCTGCACTCGGCGAGAGTCCGCTGCTAAATAAGGAGCTGTACGTTGTCGGCGACGGGCAATCCACGACGTTTGCGGGGGAGACACAGCTTGCAGATTCGGGTGCCGGCCGCGCGGCATCAGCTGCGGTGCCGACCGACCTCATAGCACGCTTCGTCAAGCTCAACGATCGCTCGGCCCCAAACGTTGGAATCACGAACGTCACGGTTGAGAGTCGGATTGTGGAACTGGGTCAGCCCGTGGTGATCACTGCTGACATCGCCAACTACGGCCCAAACGCCGTTCAGAACTACGTCGCCAGCGTGTTGCTGAACGACCAGCGCGTTGCGCAGGCAACAGTGAACCTCCCGGCCAACGACGGGGTTACCGCCCGCTTCACGGCCACCGCCCCAGCCCGCGGCTGGTTGCCAGGACTCGTGCGCGGAGAGGCCGACGACTTTGAAAGCGATGACCAGCGGCACTTCACGCTGCACGTCCCGCAGGAGCGGAGCCTGCTCTTGGTGCGGGGGGTAGGCGAGTCGGTCGAATACCTGTCACTTGCGCTATCACCGACGCTTGCACGCGAAGGCGTGTTCTTCCGAACAAAGACGATTGACGAACAGGACCTGCCAGCGGAGAGCATCTACGCCTACGACGCCGTCGTACTGGTTGGCCTCGAGAGCATCTCTTCGGGCGAAGTGTCGACACTCTCACAGTATGTGGAGCAGGGTGGCGGCCTGTTGGTGTTTCCAGGTAGCAGGTCCAACTTTGCGGACTATGATCGGCTGCTGCAGGCAATCGGCGGTGGGCGCATTACTGGTACGGTCGGCGCGCTTGGTGGCCGTACCAGCACGGCGAGCCTGGCCAATGTCGAGCTGGAGCACCCATTGTTCGATGGCGTTTTCGATGAGGAGAGTTTGCGACGCGGACGGAACGTCGAACAGTTGTCGGTCTTCTTCGCGGCGGCGTACGCGGCAAGCCGCGGTACCGAACAGACGCTAATCGAGTTGTCTTCCGGAACGCCATTCATGCAGGAAATGCGACACGGCGCCGGTGCGACGCTTCTCGTAACAGTTGCGCCGGATCCGAGTTGGAGCGAGTTCCCATTGCGCGGCCTGTTCGTCCCGCTACTTTACCGATCGGTTTTCTATTTATCAGCCGGGGAGCAGTCTGGGGGTGAGCAACTGACCGTCGGGCGCCCAGCGGAGATTCGTCTGTCGGGCGTTGCGAGGGCGCAGCAGATCAGCCTCCGGAGTCCGGGAGGAGAGACCTTTACGCCCGAGCGCCGTGATCTGTTTGGGGGCGTTCTACTCCAGGTCGGAGAGCAGATCGGGGATGCCGGGGTCTACGACGTGCTCGAACAGTCCGCCAATAGCGCAGGCCCTTCGTCAGTGGGCGCTGAGGTCCTCAGGCGCGTCGCGTTCAATCTCAGCGCGGCGGAGTCCGATCTGTCGCTCTTGGAGGCACGAGAGGCGGCTGAGCGCCTCGAAGGCGCCCTGGGCGTGCCTGTTTCGGCTATCACGGGGTCCGACAGCAACGCCGAAGAACTCGGGGACGCCCTCCAGGCTGCCCGGACCGGAACGGAGCTTTGGAACGTCTTTTTGGTGCTCGCGTTATCCTTTCTGGCCGTGGAAATGCTGATCGAGAAGCACTGGCGTCCTGAGGCCACTAGTTAACGCGGAGCAATGCCGATCGTCAGAGACATTTTCCAGGTGCTGCAGATCCTACTGCTGTTCGGCTTCCTTGGGCTGACGTCGATGGTGTTTGTGGTGACGTTACTCAACCGCTCGAACGTCCGGAACTTGCTCCTCGTCGTGCACCGCGGTCGCTTCGGTGGCCTGCCGCTGCTGCCGACACTCTTCTTTTTCGCCGTTACGGTTCTCTTTCTGGTCGCGTTGTTCAGAGGCCAGCCCTCCTTCGCCCTCCTGTACGTCGGGTACATGATCGGAGGTGCGCTCTGGCTTGCGAGTCAATACGTGTCACGCGCCACGTACATCACGCGCTATGGCCTGTTCAAGACGCTCGGATCTAACAGCCGGGTGTCGTGGTCGCAGATTCACGACTGCTTTGACGTCAAGACCCGCAGGGGGCGCACATTCGTCTTACTGTACTGCGACGCGCTCGGCGCCCGGAAGCGACACGAACTGTTCGTCCCGACGGCACGCGTAAAAGCTTTCGAACGCATCCTCGACCGTCATCTCTACTGGAACGGGGACTACGCGGCAACCACCGCGATCGACTACAAAGCCCTCGAGGGTGAAGAGTAAGAACGGCGCAAACGACCGTGAGAAGGCGATTCTGGTCGGAGTCCGCGTGCGAGACGACGATCAATGGCGCCTGGACAGTTCGCTTGACGAACTCGCGCTGCTCGCCGACACCGCGGGCGCCGTCGTTGTCGAGCGCATCACGCAGGCGCTTCCTCAGCTCAATGCCGCAACCTACATCGGGAGCGGCAAGGTCAATGAGATTGCCGCCGCGGCGAAGGAGAGCAAGGCGGATCTTGTCATTTTTGACGACGACCTGTCTCCCGTTCAAATCCGCAATCTGGAAAAAGCCGTAGGCTGCAAACTCGTAGACCGTTCTGCGCTGATACTGGACATTTTTGCGCAGCGCGCCAAGACAGCAACCGCCAAGACGCAGGTCGAGCTTGCACAACTGGAGTACCTCCGAACGCGCTTGACACGTCAGTGGACACACCTTTCCCGCCAACATGGCGGCATCGGCTCAAAGGGTCCCGGGGAAACGCAGATCGAAACGGATCGGCGATTGATTAGAGACCGCATCCGCGTACTCAAGGGTAAGCTGGAGAAGATCGACCAGCAACGGGCGACACAACGGAAGAACCGCGCCGAACACACGCGCGTGTCGCTGGTCGGTTACACCAACGCGGGCAAGTCTACGCTGATGAACGCGTTGGCAAACTCAAAGGTGCTTGCCGAAGATCGTCTGTTTGCTACGCTGGACGCGACGACTCGCGTTACGTACCTGGCATCCAACAAGCCCGTACTCGTGTCAGACACGGTGGGCTTCATCCGCAAGCTACCCCACCGCCTGATCGAGTCCTTCAAGAGTACCCTGGACGAGGTACGTGAAAGTGATCTGCTGGTGCACGTCGTGGATATTACCCATCCGGGCTTCGAGGACCAGATTCGCGTTGTAAACGAAACCCTCCACGAGTTGGACGCGCACACCAAACCCACCCTGATGGTGTTCAACAAGATCGATGTCGTCCACGACCAGTCGCTCATGAACGGACTACGGAACGCGTTCGCTCCAGATGTCGCGTTTGTGTCGGCCGCGAGCGGTATCGGGCTCGCGTCGCTCAAGGAGCACCTTGTCGACCTTATGGAGCGAAACTTCGTCGAGGTGCACGTCGAGCTACCAGTCTCCCAGTCGCAACTCGTTAGCCACATCCACCGGGTCGCCGAGGTGTTGGAGGAGGAGTACGATTATGCTGACGACGATTCGGGGGCTGGAATTGTGAGGCTGCGCTTCAAAACAGCGCCGCACCACCATGAAGACCTCGTTCCAATGCTTGAACGCCACGGCAGGGAGGCCCGTGTGCAATAACACGGCCACCTGTTCAGTTTTCAGCACAGGCCCCGATAGAATCGTTATTGGGAATCGACAAACGGGTCGACAGGCGCTTCAAAACGCCACCTTTTCGCGGAACGATTTGCGGGCACACGTATTGCAGACATCTCCTGTAGCGTGTTCGCGTGGCGAAAAGGACGTTTTCGCAGGCCGACCTCGCCGTAGTTCTCAAGATGGTTCTCACGCCTGAACTCTGAATGGTCATCCGGAATCTCATAAGTCCCAGCTTCATCCCGCTGAAACCCAGCGATACGGTTGAGTATGCGCTCGGCTTGCTTCTGGAGATGCGCGCTAGGCACCTGCCGGTTGTCGGAGCCCAGGGCGATTTGCTCGGGCTCGTTTCGGAAGAGATGCTGCTGAACGCGGGCGAGCCCGACCGGCGAGTTCAGGACCTGCTGCACTCAGAGTCAATTACCGTCGCCCCCGATCTGCACGTGTTTGAGGCGGCGCGAACGATCGTGAGTCACGGCCTCTCTGCGCTACCCGTCGTCGGTGACACGGGTAAGTACCTTGGCGTCGTTCGCCGGCACGAAGTTTTTGATCAGCTCGCGCGGATGTTGTCGACGCAGGAGTCGGGGGCCATACTCGCGCTTGAGGTTGAGCCCAAAGACTATTCGCTGTCGAAGCTCGTCTTTGCAATAGAACAGAACGAAGCGAACGTTTTGTCGGTGGCTACCGAAACACCGGAGAACGGTGGACTGACGCGCGTAACGCTAAAGCTCGACACGCACGACACCTCTCGCGTTCGACATGTTCTCGAGCACAACGGCTACCAGGTAGTCGCAGCGTTCTCCGACACAGATGAAGACGAAGACGCGCTCCGCGACCGCATCGAGGAGTTCATGCGCTACCTCGAGGTCTAGACGCAGACGCGCTGCGTGAACGACGCCTACGGCCTACTCAAAGCGCTTCATCCACTCCGCTCGTTCCTCGCTGAAGAAGTACGCCTCCGACCGATACGGCGGAACGTGATGCTCCATGAGCGGGATTAGAGACTCCTCGGGAAGGTCAATCGGATCTTCAGGGATGAAGCCCGCCAACATGTCTTTGGTGTCCTCCATCCGGGTATCTGACGCCAGATTCTGCCACTCGTTGGGGTCCGCCTCCAGATCGTAGAGCTCTTCGGAGCCATCGATATAGCGTATGTAGTGCCAGTCTTCAAAGCGTATGGAATAACTGCCCCAATCATACGTGGACAAAACGGCGCGGGGCGACGACTCCAGCGGATTCTCAAGTACATCGACAAGCGATTCTCCGTCATACCGATCCCTCGCCGTCAGATTGCACAGTTCGGCAAGCGTGGGATAGATGTCGAGGAGGGAAGTCAGGTTTGACGTGGGTATGCCCGCAGCCGAGCCTTCCGGCATCGCTGCCAGACCGTTGGGCACCCGCATCATGAACACCGTCCGGATCACATTCTCCCAAAGGGCGAATTTGCGCCAGTGCCGTTTCTCTCCCAACTGCCAGCCATGATCTGACCAAATAACTACAATTGTGTTGTCGGCATACGGACTTGCCTCCAGCGCATCTAGAAGACGCCCCAGCATCGCGTCGGCGAAAGAAATGGAGGCGAGATATCCCTGAATGGCGGCCTCCCACTGACCGGCCTCCACGACGTGGTCATGATAATTGCCGCCGCGCTCGATCAACTCACGTGCGACAGGGCCGAGGTCGTCAACATCACCTTCGAGAAGGGGCGGTTTCTGTATGTCCTTCAACGGAAAGCGGTCGAAGTACTTCTGCGGGACATACCAGGGTACGTGGGGACGGTAGATCCCGGCAGCCAGAAAGAACGGTTTGCCGTGGTCCTTTTGGAGCTGTTCCGAGATATAGCGTACGGTCTGATAGTCTGCCGTTTCTTCGTCGGCCAAGTCCAGCGGCGCCCAATCGAACATGTTGTACATGTACCGGAATGGCGTCATGTTGACGGGTCTGTCCTCGGGCAGGAATTCCTGCGGCATCGGGTCGGTGATGCTCGGGTAATAATCATCCCAGCCAAGCGAGTCGACCTGACTGTAGTGGAATATCTTCCCAGCCCCGGCCGTGTAGTACCCACTCTCGCGAAAGTGCTGGCCGATGGTCGGCACCTGTTGGAGCTCCGGTACGTTGCGCCAGTCTTGATAGTTGGAGTACATCCCTGACGAAATGGGGTGCAGCCCCGTCAGCATTGCCGACCGCGACGGATTGCATCCCGGGCTGGGGGCATAGTTGCGGGTGAAGTTCACCCCCGTTTGGGCAAAACGGTCCAGATGCGGAGTCAATGCCTGGGGATGGCCGGCCAACGGTTCCACCCAATCATTCATGTCATCAAGCGCGATGAACAGAACGTTTGGGTGCTCAATCAGGCGGGGCCCATTTGACTCGCACCCGATACTGGTCAACAGCAACAGCAGGAGCCCAGCCCATGAAGCTCGGCGCACGATCAAACTCACAGGCATTACACTGGACACCGCTACTCTGGGGGGCACGAACCTTATCTAAGGTACGAACCCAATCTACGGGTCTTATACAATGCCATCAGGATTGCTCGCGTCTTTACGCGGCCCGGCTATTCTCGTCGTCGGAGGGGGAATCCTGCTCGTCGTCAATCCAGTAGGGATTCGGCCGCGTGTGCATGTCAGCGGCGAGGCGACACAGGCGCATGATTTCAGCCTGAATCTCGACATGCCGCGACCAACTTTCGCGGGTTCTCTTGAGCGCGTACGACTCCTCCAGGAGGTCGTCGATCTGGCTCATTACTGTCCGAAGTTCGTCGTTGCTCGCATCCATGGGTAGAATCATCAATTGGAGCGAGTATCGACCGCGGTCGCCGCAAACTAAACGCGGCCCAGGACCCACGAGACCGGATTCGGGCACTTGAGCCGGAAAGAGGTGACGGGCGGAATCGAACCGCCGTACAAGGTTTTGCAGACCTTTGCCTAACCACTCGGCCACGTCACCGAAGACGGCACCGATGTCCAGGAGTCCGCAGCTGCACGCCAGGCAGGACTCGAACCTGCGACCTACGGATTAGAAGTCCGTTGCTCTAATCCAGCTGAGCTACTGGCGCAGATCCTGTTGACCGGAGGCCGTTGTCGGGGTGGCAGGATTCGAACCTGCGACCCTCTGCTCCCAAAGCAGATGCGCTAACCGGGCTGCGCCACACCCCGAAATCTGTCTAGGCCTTTGCGGCCTTGAGTTCAGCCTGCACGTCAGACTGTTCTACCATCTTCTGCGTGAAACAGTAGTGTCCGTTGTCCTTCTTGGTCGCGACGATGATCTTCGCCATCTTGCGAGCTTCCGCGCGCTGCTTGAGCACCTTGTCGCCGAACGATTGCTTCTTTGCCATTGGAGTCGACCCTCAGCTTACTTGATCTCGCGATGAACGGTATGCTTACGGAGCTTCGCGTTGTACTTCTTAAGCTCCAACCGCTCCGGAGTATTCCGTCGGTTTTTCTTCGTCGCGTAACGCGACGTCCCCGGTGCTTCGGTACACTCGAGGATGATGTTCAAGCGTGTGTCTTTCGATTTCGCCATCGTTGCTTCTAGTCTAAAACCCGCGCTGCGATCTACAGTTTGACGCCCCGCTCGCGCGCTTCGTCGAGCACGGCCTTGATGCCCTTCTTGTTAATGGTCTTCAGCGTGCTAGCTGAAACCTTCAGAGTGACCCACCGGTCCTCCTCTGGAACATAGAAGCGCTTCTTCTGAAGGTTGACCTCGAAACGGCGCTTAACCTTGTTGTGCGCGTGCGACACATGGTTGCCGCTCATCGGTCCCTTGCCGGTAATCTGATCCTTGCGTGCCATCGATATATAGGCGATGTATAGGCTGATTTCTAGGCCGTCACGTCGGCGCGTTCCACGATCGTCTCGGGAGCGTGGTCGCGCCTGTGGAGCCGTCTACTCGCCCGTCGAATAGGCCGAGAACGGATAATATACGGCGCCCCGTCAGTTTATGGAAACTCGGGAAGCTCCCCGGCCTCGCCCGCCGGCACACCGGGCTTGAAGAATTCGAAAAGTGTGTCCGCGCGCAGCCCGAGACGGAGTGTCTCCAGCGGCAGGACTTCCTCGGGGCTGATATTGCCCAGATTCACGTTTGGACCCAGATTCTGGATGAACCAGACCTGCTGCCCCTTCTGCGGCGCCTCGAACATCACGCGGTCGGCACCGACCATATCCACGATTTCGTCTACCAGCCCCGACCGGATTTCGCCGTTCGGACGGAAGATCCCCGCGGTGCCACTCTCGCGCGCCTCACAAATAACCATCGCGCTTCCAGCTGCGAGCTCAGACCGGATCTTCTGCACCCACTTGTACGGAGGCAGGATCTTCTCCTGGTCTTTCGAGCCGACCTCACTCAGGACTGTAAAGTCTCGCGAAAGCTCCTCAATTAGTTCGAGCTTCTCATCGTGCGGAAGCGTGATCGAGCCGTCAGAGACTTCAAGGTGGCGAACGCCTACGTCGTCCAGGATGCGCTTGTACACATCGAGTTGATCCCGCAAGTACATCGCCTCGAACAACGTACCCCCGAAGTACACCGGAATGCCGTAGTCACCATATATGGCAAGCTTGCGGTCGAGCGTCGGTGTAACGACAGAAGTACCCCAGCCCAGCTTGACGATGTCAACGTAGTCTGCCGCGACATCAAGGACGTCCTCAACCTGTCGAGAGGAGAGCCCCTTGTCGAGCATCATTGTCCGCCCCGTCTTGCGAGGCTTGGCCGGCCGCTCCGGCATCCCAATCAGTTCGAACCGCTTCTGTATCATCGCTCTTCTCGTTACTCGCCTTGAACTGCTGTTGCCGGCTCAACTCTGGCCGCGCGCCACGCCGGGTACACTGAGGCCGCGATACATAGCGCCACGGCCACCGCTACCACCGCGACAACATCTGCGGCGCGAAGCGCAACGGGGTACGCATCGATCAAGAATGACTCCGCGCGTGCAAGCGGTACAAGCGAGAACTGCGCCTGCAAGAACACGAGGAGCAATCCGAGTGCGAGCCCCACCACCGTGCCGAACACGCCTATGAGAACACCTTCGTTCAAAAAGATCCGTTGAATGTCCTTCCGCGACGCGCCCATCGCGCGAAGGACCCCTATGTCGCGACGTTTCTCAATAACTACCATGGTGAGCGAACCTACGATATTGAACGCCGCGACGACAATAATGAGTAGCAAGATGGCTGAGGCCGCCCATTTTTCAAGGGTCATCACTTCGTAGAGGGATCGTTGGATGTCGTACCACGTCTGTATTCGGTAGTCCTCGGCTGCCCCTCGCGACGCCAAGAGCCGCTCCATCTTGTCCTTGACCGCTCCGGCGGCGTCCACGTCATCCAACCGCGCCTCCACCGACGAAACCGCTCCCGTCATTCGAAACAGGCGCTGCGCCTCCTGGACATCAACAAAGACCGTGCTTTCATCAGAGACCGACTCCGCGTCGTACAAGCCGCGCACCTCGAAGTGCTGGGGGACCGTAGCAGCGCCCCATATCTGCGAGATCATGCGTTCGAGTGTCATCGCAGATAGCAGTGCCACTCGCGAACCCTCTCCCGTCAGCTGGCCTGGCATCAATCCGAGTCGTTCGGCAAGGTCAAGGCCAATAACGACTCCCGGCCGACCGTCTCGACGCGCTAAATCGAATTCGCCGAATCGCGTCTCCAGGACGGTCTCAGACTCGCCGCCCGACCGGTCGGGGTCCAGACCGCGCACAACCACAACTTTGTTGATGTCGGCACCACTACTTCCGTGCATTAGCAGCGCCTTGCCCTCAACAAAGCTTGACGCACCAAGGACATGATCAATCGACTCCAGCTCTGCAATCAACGCGTCGGGGGACGCAATGCCCCCGCTCTCCACGCTTTCGATCTTGATATGCGGGTCCAGGGACACCAACATGTCCCGCACAAAATCAAAGAACCCGTTCATCACAGACAGCACTACGATGAGTGCGGCAGTGCCGATTGCAACGCCCGACACCGAGATGCCCGTGATAATGCTGATCATCGAAACGCGCTTTCGGCTGACGAGGTACCGGCGCGATATGAACCAGCGATAATCCACTATTTCAGCATGGATGCCGCTGAAGTGAAGTGCGCAGCGTCGAAGTCTCCCGTAAGCACCAGGTTGTCCGTCAGAATGGCAAACCCACTCGCTTGTTTTCTTGACGCCAGCCGAACGGCACCCGCTTCGCTATCCATCTCCACGTAATCCACCCACCGGTACGTACGCGGCGTGTCTGAACGCTGGAGGAGGTAGCTCCATGTACGCACGATCCCATCGCTGTCAATACCGATCCAGTAGCGATCCCCGGGAGTGAGTCCAACTCCGTCGAACGAGAGCGTGAGAAAGCTGAGATCCTGCCCGCGCTCCTTCGCGGCGGCCGCGGAGTCAGGGTCAACGCCGCGCATCACGCCTTCGTCGAACAGTTTCATCGGCATCGCCAGCCAGTAAACATCGTTGAGGTGGCTGCCCCACGCCCGTTCCAGCGCGGCAGCTTCATCCTCGGCAGAAAGGCGACCCCCATTGATGTAGGCCTCACCCTGGCGCGTATTTGTGTTGAAGAGGACCACCTGCACGGAGTCTGCTCCAATCGGAACCTCGAGGCGATAGTCGCCCGTTCTCCGATCCCAGAGGTGGCGTCGGCGCAGCGTTCGCTCCCCGCCGCGTTCTACTGCAAAATCAAACCGCACATACGGTACCTTTCTCCACCCCTCACGGCCGGCAGCCGTTCCAGCCAGGTGGGCAAGTGTGTCAGCGGCCGATGTGAGTACCATCGTCTCGTCGGCACCGGTATCCTCTGCGGGCACGCAACCCGTCGCGATAATTAGGCAGCATACAAGTGCCGTTAGCACCACAGTCCAACTCTTGATTCGGTTCAACTATTTCCCTCGTTTGTTCTTGCGCCGCGCTGAAGATACCGCCCACAGGCTGAACCCGTTCAGGGCGATGGCGCTCGCAGTCTGTCTGATCGGGTCCGTTCTGGCGCCCAGGACCTGCGAAGGTCGTCAGGCTGAGCCCACGACGGACCGCGACCGGCGCGTGATGACCGGATTCAAGCTCTCGATGACGAACTCGGGCCTCGGTCTTGGCGGTTACGCACGCGACTCGTTATCGGCGCACCTGGCCGGTCTCATTGAGATTTCGGCAGAAGCGGGCAAAGACGAGCGAGAGGTCGCGTTCTTCAACAGATTCGGACAGCGGTCGGTCCCTGGCAAGGCAAACTACCTCTTCGTCGTCCCGGTGCGACTCGGATTGCAGCGAAGGCTCTTCAAAGACCAGATCGAGGACAACTTTCGTCCCTTCATACAGGTTGCCGTCGGGCCAACTCTCGCATGGGAGTATCCGTACTTCTTTGACTGCAACGGGGACAATACGTTCGAGGCGCAGGCCGACTGCAACGGCGATGGCTTCGTCGGTCCCACAGAGGGCGATGAGCGACTGAGCGTCTACCGCGCGCTTGGTCGGGGACGACTGCTCGGGGGGGTTGGCGCCTCATTCAGCATCGGCTCATATTTCGGCCGAGGCGATCGAGGCGCACGTGGATTCCGCGTCGGCTACAGCCTCAATTACTATCCAACCGGCGCGAGACTTCTCGAATCACAGCTCGACAACCCTCGGCGCTACTTCGGTACACCGCACGTCGTTGTCTACTTCGGACGACTATTGTGACGCCGAGGTCAATGCGTGCGTGCGCCCAATTACACGTTGAAACGAAACAAGAGCACGTCGCCGTCTTTGACCTCGTACTGCTTGCCTTCTGAGCGCATCACCCCCGCTTCACGGGCAGCTGCCTCAGAGCCGTGCGTCTCGTAGTCGGCGAATGCGATCGTCTCGGCCCGGATGAAGCCACGCTCGAAGTCGGTGTGTATGACCGCCGCGGCTTGCGGAGCCAACGTGCCGCTCTTGATCGTCCATGCCCGCGCCTCCTTCGGCCCGGCCGTGAAATAGGTAATCAGGCCGAGGAGTTCGTATGCCGCCTGAACCAGGCGATCGAGGCCGGAAGACGTCACCCCAACATCCGCCAGAAATAGTCGCCGTTCGTCTTCGTCAAGCTCGGTGAGCTGCGCCTCCAGCTCGGCGGAGACGACTACAACTCCCGCACCTTCAGCAGATGCCCGGCGGCGCACTGTCTCCACGTACTCGTTGCCCTCCGCGAGGTCAGCCTCCGAGACATTTGCCGCGTACAGTACCGGCTTCGCTGTCAGCAGCGACAGCTCGCGCATCCAGTCTGCCTCCTCCGGTGCGGTGTCTATCTGCCTTGCGGGCAGCATGTTGTCACTGACCGACTGCAAGACGCGCTCGCAGAACGCCAGCTCCTCCCTGGTTCGTTTGTCACCGCTCTTGGCCTGACGACCAAGTCGGTCGATTCTACGCTCAAGCGTTTCAATGTCCTTGAGGAGGAGTTCGGTGTTGATTACGTCGATGTCATTATCCGGGGCGACCTTTCCAGCAACATGAACGACGTTTTCATCTTCGAAGCACCGCACGACGTGGATGATCGCGTCCGTCTCACGAATGTGTGCGAGAAACTGGTTGCCGAGTCCCTCTCCTTTCGAGGCGCCCGCCACGAGTCCGGCGATGTCGACAAATTCGATCGTCGCAGGCACAGCGTCTGCGGACTTGGCCAGGAGCGCAAGGCGCTTCAGGCGCGCGTCTGGGACAGAGACGACTCCAACGTTGGGATCAATCGTACAGAACGGATAGTTTGCCGACTCCGCGCCGGCCTGGCTCAGCGCGTTAAAGAGCGTTGACTTTCCGACGTTGGGCAGGCCCACTATTCCACAGCGAAGCGACATCCGGTCTCAGTTTTTTTGGGGCTGGAAGCTACGATTTCTTATTCACAATGGGCCTGGCAAGACCGTCCGTCTTTGCGATACCTGCCCCCACAGTTGTGTTCACAGCTGTCCTCGCGGCTGTTCTCACAGTCGGCACGGCCGGGGCGCAAGACGACGGCCGGGGCTATCTCGTTCCCGACGCGAACAACGTGCTGGTCGCAATCGCGGCAGGGCCGGGAGTGGGGGTCGAGGCCAGCTACGTTGCACCCGGTCGCATGTACACCCGCGAGGCGACCCTGCTCGCAGACATCTCGCGATTTGACTCGGCCGGCAGCAGCCAGGTAGCTGTTACCATTGGCGGCTCCTGGCGGATAGTGGGGTCCCTGGAGACGCTCGGTATGGCGCGCCCGCGGCGCTTTGATGTTCACCTCGGAGTGCGAGTCGGTCCCGGCCTACTATTCAGGTTCAACGAAGAACGCGCAGACCGCAATCAGCGATTCAATCTGGTGTTCGAACCGTTTATCCGCTACACGCTACGGGGAAGGCGCCTCCTCTTCGCGGAGGCCGGACTTTCCCGACCAAAACTGCGGATTGGCATCAAGCTCTAGGCACAGCTCGGGCGCTAGTCGCTGTACGGAATCGAAACGAATTCCCGGTCCGGCAAGCGAACGGCGGTCAGGAGGCCACGACCGGGGTGCATGAAGTAGACGCAGCCGGTATCGATGTTGATGAGCAGCGGGTCGTTCACGGGCGCCTCAACGGGCGTGTGTCCGCATACAATCGGCTTTTCCCACGCCAGCCGGCGTGCCCGAAGGTGGCTTCGTTCCCAGAGAAAGACTTCCTCGTCCGCCGCTGCTACGTTCTCGGCAATCGTGAGACGCGGATCCGCGCCGGCGTGAACGAAAAAGAAATCGGGAGTGTCATAGAACAGCTTGGTCTCGCGGATGAACTCGATGTGCGTCATCGGTATCGCAAGCTTCCTTTCTTCGTCGAGATAGCTGTTCAACGTCATCACGCCACCGTTCATTGCCCACGCGTCGTACTCACCGTGGTCTATGTAGGCGAGCATGAGTTGCTCGTGGTTGCCTCGCAGGAAAACGCAGTCAACCTCATCCTTCAGCGATATGAGCCGGTCAATAACGCCACGCGAGCACGGGCCGCGATCAACATAGTCGCCAACAAATACCAGCGTGTCGTCGTCACCAGGATCAAGCTCTTCGAGCAGCGCATTGAGTGTCTCGCAGCAGCCGTGAATGTCCCCAATCGCGATCAGTCCCATCAGCTCCGGTTCCTATTGGTGGTTGGTTTTCCGGGTGGGTGATTTGTTCTCCAGCTGGTCCATGCCGACCAATCCGCGACCGCTCTTACGCAGTTTGCCCGCATCAGCCATCTCAGCTACGACAGCATCGAGTATTCCGTTAACGAACTTTCCACTCTTTGCAGTGCTGTACTTCTTCGCGATGTCTATCGCCTCGTTGATAGACACTTTCGGGGGAATGTCCTCAAAGGCAGCAATCTCGCAGATCGCCATTCTTAAGATCAAGCGATCCAAAAGGGCTATCCGAGAGAGCTCCCAGTTGCGCGTGTGACGTCGGATCGTCTCCTCAGTGTCGCTGCGACGGTCGAGCGTTCGCAAAAACAGCGACTCCGCAAAACGAAAGGTTGTTTCGTCGTCTCCGCACTCTGATCGGATAAGCGTATTAATAATCGTGTCAGCGTCACCGCCGCCCAACTCAAACGCGTATAGCGCCTGCATCACACTGACTCGGGCGTTTCGCCTGCTACTCATCCGCTCGCTCTCTCAAAGAACTCTTGAAGCCGCGCAAAATAGCCCAGCCTAACCCGATAAAACACCCTTGGGTGTCAAATCCGGAATGAATAATCCCGTCCTGAGCGTTATGCGCGCTGGTTGGGCCGGCCCAGTTGGGCATGGACGTGCTGTCTCGACCCGCAACCGCCGCCGCCGCGGCACTCGCATCTGGGATCGCCATTCGGGCGGTCGCCCAGCTTTCGTTCACATTCACAACGGCCATCCTCGGCGGGGCCGTCCTGGCGCTCGCGTTCGCACTACTGATGCGTTCGAATCAGCGGATTTCCAGCTTGGCCGCGGCAATCTGCCTGCTATTCGCTCTGGGTTTCATTCGGGCATCAGAGCGATTTGAGGCTGCGGCAAAGCTGAGCGCCTACGCGGCCACCGCGACGTCGCTCCACGGCATCGCAAGAGACGTTTCTGTCAGCGATTTCGGAGCGCGGTTCCTGCTCGCATCTCCCCAGGGGAATATCCAGATTACCCTGCGTGGAAGGGCTGCCGCCGTGCATGGCAACGTGCTGCGCGATGGCATGAGGGCCACTTTCGTGGGACCAGTCGAGACCGTCGTTCGAAAGCGTAATCCAGGAGACTTCGACTATGAACGCTTTCTCTTTTCCAGGTCCGTCTGGGGGGCAGCAACACTCCGCGATCCCAACCGGTTGCGAGTGTTCGAAGCCGACCCCTCGCTGATCCGGCGAGGCATTGGGCGCGCACAACGGTACGTCGCTGATGTCGTTAGGCGACGCGCAGCAACAGAAGTTCACCCGGTTATCCACGCCCTGCTCCTGGGCGACAGAAGTTACCTGGACGACGAACTCCAACGCACGCTCTCGCGCACGGGGCTGATGCACCTACTCGCAGTCTCAGGTCTGCACGTCGTGCTGGTGGGCCTGACCATTCATCGCATCTTATTCAGCATGCTTGTCCGGATGCGCATACCCTGGCGCGCGATGGAGGCTGTTCGCACCCCGACGACAGTACTACTGCTCGTCGCATACGCGGCTCTTACCGGTAACTCGCCATCCGTTGTGCGAGCCGTACTCATGGCCACCCTGATTATCTCAGGATCAGCTCTCAGGCGGCGTGCCGACACACTCAACTCGCTTGGCGTAGCTGCATTTCTCCTCCTGCTGGCACGACCTGAGCGACTCTTTTCGGTAGGCTTTCAACTCAGCTTCTGCGCGGTAGGGGCGATCGTATCCCTTGGGCCCTCAATTGCACAGACACTCGCGCGCCGAGAACCCGCCGGCTTCTTTTCGCGCAGCCTCGCAACGTCCATCGCCGCAACCGCTGGGACAGCACCCGTTCTCCTGGTGACGTTTGGCTACGTCCCCCTTGCCGGCATAATCCTGAACATTGCTGCAATCCCGCTTGCATCACTCACGCTGGCAGCAGGTTTCTTGATGGCTATCGTCGACGTTGCCGCACCGGACCTCGCTATACTTCTTCAGCTGACCGTATCACATTCCGCTGAGTTGCTCCTGTCAGTCGCCAAGTTCGCAGACACTTACCTGGACGCAACGGTGGTGACGTTCCCAACCAACACGAGTGCGCGCATACTGTTGGCTGCTTCCGTAACAATCATCACCGCACACTTGGCGCAACTCTCAGCTCGATGGAGACTCACCGTTTTCTGTATGCTGGCAATCGTTACTTCGCTCCACCTACACTCTGCTCGCGCGGGCAACCAGCCGCTCGATATTGTCTTTCTCGACGTTGGGCAGGGAGATGCGGCCGTAATTCGGACTCCCGATGCACACTTCATCGTCGTAGATACCGGTCCGCCTGGCCGAACGATGACCGCGGCAGAGCGCACGGTAATCCCTCAGCTCCGACTGATGCGCGCGAAGGCTATCGATTTGCTACTCGTGACGCACGCGCATGCCGATCACGATGGTGGCGTCAAAGACCTGGTCAGCGCCTTTGAAACAAAGAACTTTTTTTCAAGTGCCGAGGATCAGCGATACGCGCCGGCCAGCCACAGGCCACTGTTCGCCGGGCAGACACTGCGGGTGGGTAAACATGTTACGCTTTCAGTTTTAAATCCGTCGAGACAGCCGTCTGCGCTGAGCGGAGCGGTGAGGTCTGTCAATAACAATTCGATCGCGGTAAGGCTCGACTTCGGCAATTCCTGCGCACTACTCACGGGCGATATCGAGCAAGAAGCTGAAGCAGAAATCCTGTCTTCGTCGCAGAATCTCCAATGCGATATCGTGAAGGTCGCCCATCATGGATCTCGCACAAGCAGTTCCTGGGCCTTTTGGAAAGCCACGAACCACCCAGACACGAACAAAGACCAGGACTTCGCGATCATCAGCGTCGGCCGGAACAACCGCTTTGGCCTGCCAGATGAGGAGATTGTAGATAGATGGCGGCGTACACGAACGGTTTTCCAGACCATCGAGGGCGCCGTGTGGCTCAAGTCTGACGGTGAGCACATATACTTGCACGAATGGCGCAAGGACGCGAGATAGGACGGCCGGTTCGCCTCTGCTTTGTTGGAGACGGCGAGAACTACCACGTGAAGAAGTGGCTACCAGCATTGGCACGTGCGGGTTTGCACGTGACCCTTATTTCGTTTGACGCACCTGCCAAAGCACTCGATGGAGTCGAAATACGGCTTCTCAAGAGACGATTCCCGCGCCGATCGTATCTGAACTATGTGCAGCCCGCCTCGGAGCTGAATCAACTTCTTGCTCAAGAGCGGTGCGATGTGCTAATAGGATCCTACGCCACCCACTACGGCTGGCTGGCCGCACGCACGCGCTTCTCGCCGTTTGTCATGCAGACGTGGACCGGAGATCTCACGATCTACCCGGTAAGGTGGCCAAAGCGATTCGCCTTTTTGCCGGTCGTCCACTACGGACTCTCGCATGCCGATCTGATCACCACAGATGGTAGAGCCTTGCGAGATCTGGGTGCGAGGTATTTCCCTGAGTTTGCTCCAAAGATGATACCCATACGATGGGGAATAGAAGCCCCACTTGCGGACCCGCTCCCGCTTCGCGAAAGACAATCGTTGATGCGCCGCCTGCAGATAGACATTCCGGAGTCAAGCGTTGTGATCACGGCTCCTCGCGGACTGCAGCATTGGTATCAGCCCGAATCAGTAATCGAGGGTCTCCTGCACGCATTGGATAGCGCAGCTGATCTCTTCGTTGTCTTGCTCACCCTGGGGCATGACTACGGAGCCCCGCTGGATCAGCAATTGCGTACGCTGGGTGATCACCCTCGCGCGCATGTCATAGACCGTTTTCTAGATGGCGAGGAAATGACGGACGTCTGGAAAGCAACGGATATTGTTCTCTCTGTACCCCACGCGGATGGAGTATCAGAATCTGTCCTTGAAGCCGTCTATTGGGGAGCGTATCCAGTCCTATCTGACATCCCGAGCAACCAAAGCCTCATAGAGGATGGGATGAGAGCCACCTTAGTGCCGCCGGGATCGACGGAACTGCCGGTGGCAATTGGCGAGGCGATCAGCGCCCACGGACGTTATTCGACGGAGCGCGTTCGAGCGCTACGCGAAGAAAACTCGCAGTGGGTCACGGAGAATGCGACTGTTGGTCAAACAGCGGCGCAGCTTGCCGAAATGGTTAGGGATCTGGTACGACAGCGTCCGCGCTCAGCGACTTAGCTGTCAACGAATAGCGGAATATTGCATTTAGACAGGAGGGTCGAGGTAGTGGACCCGAATGCAACCCGCTTGATGGATGAGACAGCATGGGCTCCAGCGACCAGGATATCACCGCCAGTCTTCTCCAGGTACTTGAGGATTTCGTCGGCCGGTTTAGATCCTGAGAGACTGATAGCGTTGCAGGTGAACCCATGTGCCTCGACGAACTCACGCAAAAGACGAAGCAGCAACTCGGCTTCCCCCTGATTCTTGTGGTGAACGTGCAGCAGGTCGAGTTGCACATCCTGACCAAAAGGCTTCAACTGCACAAATCTTGAGACAGCCCGAGCGGCAGCATCGCTACCATCATAGGCAACCACCGCCCGTTTGACATCGAGATACTCGTAGTCAACGACAAGTGTAGGTGCGACTGTCCGCTTAACCACACGGGCAACGGTGTTGGTGTCCTTCTTCGGTTGCGCATAGAAGAAGTGCGGATCTTTGCCCATGATCAAGAGATCGTGGACCTTCATGTCTTCCACGATTCGCTGAAATGGCACACCTTCATGAATGAACTCGCCGTGGCGAACACCAGCATCCGACATGATGTCCTGGTACTCTGTCATCAGATTGCGAGCGAGTTCTCGTGTCTCGTCAGTGAGTTGCTCCTGCAGTTTCTCAGCGTAGTAGAAGCTACCAATACCGCCACCACGGGTACTGGATTCAATCGAATGCAGGTCGATAACCGCGAGACAATTCACAAGCGCATCGTGGCGACGGGCAATGCTGATCGCGTACTTCGCAGCGATACTCGTGTCTTCGTCCGAATCGATGGCAAGGAGGATTCTCTTAATCATGACGCAAGGATGGGTAAACGACCAGTCATCAAGCTACTTGACATCTGTACGGCGAACAAGACTGCGGAGAGTCTACTGAGATGGACCCTCACCGCTATCCACAGACGCTTACTTCTTTTGTCTAATGAATGTCTATTTAGAGTTGTAGTAGTAGAGCGGGTGTATATGTGGATAATCATGTTCTCCACAGTCGCCGCCACCACGAGTGGATAAGTGTGTGGTTTCTCTGGGCCAGGTTTTGCACGGATTGGTTCGGTATGGCGGCCATATAACCGCCAGCTCCTGGCAGCGTCAAGTTATCCACACCGCGCCCAATAACGGGCGATTTCGGCCCACAAACGACATGAGGTGGGTAACCGCCAGTAGGTGTTGGTGTGCTGTGGAGGGCACGCCAAGATGCCCACACGACTCATGGCCGTTGATAAGTCTTCACTGGGCGCGCACGCTCTTCCGTGGGTTATCAACGGGTTACACACATGTCCACGAGCCCCAGATTCATCAAATTCTGATCATTCTGGTCGGCCGAGCAGGCGGAACATGGCCTTCTTGTAGGCCTCAACGCCAGGTTGGTCGAATGGGTTGACGCCCAGGAGGTACCCGCTGACGGCCACTGCATGTTCGAAGAAGTAGATCAGCTCCCCGATCGCTGCCGGGGTCAACTGGTCGAGCCAGATTGTCATATTTGGCAGACCGCCGTCCTCGTGGGCCTCTGACGTGCCCTCGTAGGCCCGCAGGTTGATCTCCGAGTAGGCCTTGCCGGCCAGGTAGTTGAGTCCGTCAAGATTGTCTGAGTCTTTTGCCACACGGATAGTCGACTTGTCCAGACGGACCATCAGAAAGGTCTCCAGGAGTTGTCGGCGACCGTCCTGCATGTACTGCCCCAACGAGTGGAGGTCTGTCGAGTACTGGACGCCGACAGGAAAGATGCCCTTCTTGTCTTTCCCCTCGCTCTCTCCGTAAAGTTGCTGCCACCAGCCTGCAAAATCGGATAGCTTGGGCTCGAAGACGGCCAGTGCCTCGATCGTATATCCGCGCGCATACAATCGAGATCGCAACTCTGCGTACGCGAGTGCCGGATGGTATCCATCCGTCGAAACTGCTTCGAGATCAGTGCACATTGCGCGCGCGCCGTAGAAGAGACTGCGAATGTCAACCCCCGCAACGGCGATTGGCAACAGCCCAACCGGCGTGAGTACCGAGAATCGTCCGCCGACGTCGGGTGGGATGACGTACTTCTTGTAGGGATGGTCGCTTCGGAGTGCGTTGAGCGCGCCCTTCTCTGGATCGGTGGTCACGATGACACGGTCATCCGCGTCCTCGAAGTTCCGCTCGAGCCAGTCCCGAAGAAACCGGAAAGCAAGGGCAGGCTCGAGTGTGGTGCCGCTCTTGGAGATGACGTTCACGAAAACGGATTTCCCTTCGAGATATGCCAGAAGCTCCTGCATATAGGCACCGCTCATATGGTGACCGGCAAACAGAATCTCCGTTTTCTCGTCAGACTCTTCGAGGTAGGGTGTCAGGGCGCTAATTACCGCGCGGGCGCCGAGGTATGAGCCACCGATGCCAACGCATACGAGCACGTCCGCATTCTGTCTGACGCGCGCAGCGGTTGACACGATGTCCTCGAGCAAGGCATCATTGGGGTCGAGGAGCAGGTCGCGCCATCCGAGAAACGAGCTACCCGGACCAGAACCCGACTTGAGCTGCGCGTGCGCGCGCAGCACGGTCTCCCGATTCGGTTCGCCTGGCGCCGACTCGCCTAGAAAGCTATTGATGCGGTCAGTGTCTAGCGTAATCATGCTGGATGTGTCTGGTGCTAACGGTGCTGCGCCGGTAACAGTCGATTAGATACCTTTGCAAAAGGAAGATGCCAACAGGAGATGATAATGGTTGATCCTATTTCGGTTTTGGAGGCGCGTCGAATTATCCGTGGCGCCGTCGGGGTGCCCTCGTTCGAGTCGGTGCAGCGAGATGCGCTGTTGGGCCGCGTGCTTGCCCGCGACGTTGTAGCGCGGGAGGATACACCTCCGTTCGACAATTCAGCGATGGACGGGTTTGCCGTGCGTGCAGAAGATCTGATGCAGGTTCCGAGGGAGCTTCGGCTTCAGTCGGCAGTGCGCGCGGGTGAACAGTCCCAAGAGCCACTCACTCCCGGTTCGTGCATCCAGGTAATGACGGGCGCCCCCGTTCCCGATCAGGCGAACGCAGTCGTACCGGTGGAGTGGACGTCTGGATGGCCGCGCGGGGAGGACGCGAAAGTGCGCTTCGAGCGCGCTCCCGGGGTCGGCCAGCACATCAGGCGTGCGGGTCGCGACGTGAGGTCTGGGGACCGGGTGCTTGTTGCCGGCAGAGTCGTTACTCCTCCCGTGATCGGAATGCTTGCAGCGCTTGGCTGTGAATCGGCTGACGTTTATCGGCGACCGACCGTCGCCGTTCTCGCGACGGGCGACGAGCTCGTAAGCGACGGTTCGCCGCTCTCACCCGGCCAGATCAGAAACTCAAACGGACCAGGCTTGTCGGCGCAGTGCCGCGCCGCCGGTGCGGAGGTCGTATTTGAGGACGTTGCACGGGACAACCAGGAAAGTGTCAGCGATGCGATCAGTCGTGGTCTGCAGGGTGATATTCTTCTCATCTCTGGCGGGGTCTCGGTAGGGGCCTACGACTATGTTCGTCCGGCACTCGAAGCGGCAGGCGTCGAGATCTTGTTTTGGCGAGTGCTACAACGCCCCGGTAAGCCCCTCGCGTTTGGCCAAGGCAACGGCTCGCTAGTTTTCGGACTACCAGGCAACCCGGTGTCGTCAGCCGTCTGCTTTGAGCAGTATGTACGCCCGGCACTTCGTCGTCTGGCAGGAGATGCATCTCCACCGGGCCGACTGCGCGCCGTACTCACTGATGACGTCGAGAAAAAGCGTGATCTACACTACTTTGCCCGAGGTGTTGCCGGTCAGTCAGATGACGGTCAGATTTCGGTCGCGCTCGCTGGGGCCCAGGGCTCAAACATCTACAGCTCTATGGTCCAAGCCAACTGCATCGTTCACCTAGTGGCGGGCGACGAGGTCGTGGCTGCGGGCAGCCACGTTGAAATTGAACCCTTCTCGTGGGCACCGTGGTCTGCTTTTTGCAATAATGGGGCCTAGAGTGCAAAAATCGCCTTTTGGTACCTAGAGGACACTATGAAGACCCTGAGCATAGCCACAGCATTTTGGCCAATCGCGGCGGCCGTCGCGTTTGTTCTTGCGTCGGGACATGATCCGCTCGCAATTGGAGACGCGGCTCCCATGGCTGACCAGCCCGTGATGACGACAGCCGAGTCCACGACCACGATCAATGCGGAGCGTGGCGACAACGGGATCGTTGTTGTTTTCACCTGCAACACTTGTCCGTGGGTGGAAAAATGGGAAGATCGCTACGAGCCGCTTGTCGCGGCCGCAAGGGATGCCGGAATGGGTGTACTAATGTTGAACTCAAACGAGGCGATTCGCGACAAGGGTGAGTCTTTGTCTGACATGCAAGCGCGAGCAGCAGACAAGGGTTACACGTTTACGTACGCGGTCGATCAGGATTCCGAAATCGCGGACGCATTTGGAGCGAGGAGAACACCCGAGGTTTTCATTTTCAATGCGGACCTCCGATTGATATATCACGGCGCGATCGACGACAACGCCCGCGATGCGACGAAGGTTGAGCAGGCGTTCGCATTCGATGCGATTGCGGCATACAGTGCTGGACAGCCGGTTCCCATGGAGGAAGCGAACTCCATTGGCTGCACGATCAAGCGGAAGCGGAAATAACCGAATGCTATTCTTCTATTGCGCTCGACGGAAAGATGTGGGTCGAATCGAGGAGGAAGGATTGCCGCCTCGGAGGGACAAGGCGTACCTACTCCACGCAACGCTTCGAGAAGCACGGAGTACCGCAAAAGGTGCAATCATCGCCGTGCAGACTAACATAGACGGAACGTGGTTGTCTGAAGCGATCGTTTCTGATTCCATTGAGGTTGACCACGTGCCACGGCGCTGCCTCCTTAACGTTGAACCGTACCGTCAGCCGCGCGCAATCACTGCGGCCGGCGGCGTCTTTGCGAGGATTCGAAACGGCGAGATGCAAGTGCTCCTCATTCACCGACGCGGGAAGTGGGATCTGCCCAAGGGCAAGAAAGATCGTGGGGAGTCGATTCGCGAATGTGCCGTGAGGGAGGTCAGCGAGGAGATCGGTATCGACCCGCCAAAAGTGCTCCGAGCGATCGGACGAACGACACACGGCTATCCAGACAAGAAGCGATACGCCATCAAGACTACCCACTGGTATGCGATGCATACCGAGGAAACGGGCTTCATCCCGCAGCGAAACGAAGGCATTGACGCCGTCAAATGGATCCCGATTGAGGAGGCGATCGCAAAGATGGCGTTCCCTTCGTTGCGCACTCTCCTGCGCGAGCACAGGTCAGAGCTGACCGACTAAAGGTACCAGGCTCGAGAACCGCAGGAGGGCGCGTTCGGCGGTCGGCTTACTCGCCGATCACGCCACGGATCCAGTCCACGTACGTCGAGACACGCGTGTAATACTCGGTGACCCCGTAGACACCCTCCACGCCGCCGGTAGCCTCCGTGTCTTGACCGGAACTCACCCCCAGGATCCAATACTTGCTGCCCTCCTGGATGAGGGCGGGACCAGCGCTGTCGCCAGGACCGCTGATGCCTTCAAGCGGCTCGGCGCGCGCGTGTTTGGCGTTGGGCGCATCGAAGTCCCAGGTTAGAAACTCCGGCATTGCAACGTCGACGCGATTCGTGGCTGCCCTGAACTTGCCGTCGTTCCGCACCGGCCCTGTTTTCCCCGTCCCCAAGTCACCGTTTCCGATAAGGATGACCGACATCCCTTCCTCGTCCCGTTCCTCATACAATTGCGCAAATACCGGGGCGTAGTGTGGGGTCGCGAGTCGGAGCAGCGCAATATCCTCCGGGAATCCGCTTTCCGCCCAGCCCGGATGCAGAATAACGTCGGCAACCTCCAGGTAATCACCATTTGCGGCCAGCAGGCGTTCGCCCGGGCCGATTTCCTGCGCCACATGTGCCGCGCTGAGCACCCACTCGGGACTGATGAGGGTGCCAGCCATGTCGGTGGTAGAGAACCGCACAAGGGCTTGCGTGATGGGCAGTGACTTGGCGAAATCCAGGTATTTCTGGTCATTGACATCGTGACGCACGATGATGGTATCCGCGGCCACGAGGGCGAGGGTCAACAAAACGGATAGGAGGCGCATCGGTCACCGAGCGGATTGGTTTGAGGAGGTAGCGTCGTGCTTCTCTAGAACAACATGAGTACGACCAGTCTGGTTAACAGGCGACTATTTTCGGGTTCGTGTTAACCGAAACAGCCTCCCATTCGTTGTTTCCAGAAGCAAACGACTTGACCGCCATGTCTGACGTCCTACTCTCTCTGCCCGTGGTTCTTGCTGAGGTTATCGCACTCGCAGCAGTATCCGTATACGCGATCCGCAGTCATCAGCACCGGAAGCTCGCGGCGCAATTGTCCAGACAGCGCTCTATTCGGGAATTCCTTCAGACAACCGAGAAGGAGCAGATCTCGGAGTTGCTGAAGACCGAAGAAGCAAAGGCCATTCTCTGGCGGATGCTTGAGGACCCCCGTCCGGCCAAGGTGGTGCAGGCTGAGCACCTTGGCAATGCCATTCGGAACGTTGTGACGGGCGTACTGCTGATCGGCCTGGCAATCACCCTGAAGATCGCCATCGCGGGAAGCCTCATGATGTTTGTTGCAGGTATTCCCTTTGAACTGATCCTCGGCGTCATCGGAATATGTATGCTGGGTGCCGGGACGGGGACGCTTGCACGTGTGCTGCTGATGGCCCGGATCGAGTCCGATTGACCAGGCAGACTGTGATGCGGGACGACGGACGTTACGACGACACCCCCCGAGACGACGATCAGCGGGGGGGCCGATTCAGGGCGGAGTACGAGGCCCTCGTACCCAGGTTGATGGGATACATCCTGACCGCAACGGGGGAGCGCGAGACTGCGCTTGACCTGCTACAGGAAACCATGATCCGGTTCTGGAGGTCACCGTTCTATTCCTCAGAACAGCACCACTCTGCTGAAGATTCACGGCGCTATGCTTTCCGGATCGCGGCCAACCTCCTCAAAGATCATCGCAGGAGCCGTGCACGATACGCCGAAATCATCGCGCGATTCGAAGAGGAACATCGTGCTCGCCGCAGTCCGGAGGTTGACCCCGACCTTCCCATCGACTTGCAACGCGGCCTGCAGAGACTCAAGCCGCGGGAGAGGGAATTGCTCTGGTTAGCCCACGGGCTCAACTACACGCACACGGAAATCGCCGATTTGTTGGGATACCGCCCGCTCAGCGTACGGGTCCTGTTAAGCAGGGCCAGGAATCGATTGCGCCATGTAATGGTCGGGTTGGACGGCGCAACACCTTCAGATCACCCGCCCCCGCCCTCGGATCCCCTTCTGCCCGCGGACTGAGCGCCCAGGAGCAGCGGTGCGCTTAGCGCGGCCTCCAAATCCGCATCTATAGCATCTCGATAAGAAGCGAACTCCTTGGGCACCCGAAAATCCAGTGGAAGGAACGCGGCGTCCCCCAAATCAGGGTCCCGCTCGACAAACTGCGTCGATACCGTCATCCAGATCTTTGTCTTGGGGAGATCGATGTCCCTTCCCTCGCTGGGGCTGTTGGGTTTCCCGCGAGGGGGTTCGCCAACAAGGCGGGCGTTTGCTGACCGGCGCAACTCTGCGGCGTTGGTCAAGGCTGCCGAATAGGTGCGTCGACCCACGAGGACAAACAGGCGCCCTTGTGATGTGAAATCGGTTCGTGCCGCAAGTCCGTCGATCAGGGCGCGGGCGGTCAGCGGCTCGCCGCCGGTGTTCTGGCGCAAGTCAATGATCAGGCGTTCCACCGGATTCTGGTCCATGAACGCGAAGATTTCCTCAGCCATTCCCGCCACGGTGGGCCGATCCTTCTGGTCCCAGCAAGTGTTGTACTGGAAAAAGACGGTCTCGTCCTCTTCCAGATACTCCCACCAATAGTACTTCCTTTCGCTGAGGTGGGGGAGCGTAAGCGGCGTCGCAAACAGGTATTCCAGTCGGCGACTGACGGGCCGTCTGTCCGGATACACTGAGTTTGCCGTGAGCCAGCTGCCCTTCCGGTACGCCTTAAGGTTCTCGGAACGAAACGTTTCGGTGATACCCCCCTCGAATTCGAACCGGACACTATCCGCTGAGGGTGCCACGCCGAGCACGTGCAGCAATTCGGGCCGGAGAATGTGGAACGAAGACGTGTAGGCATATTCCATGTCATTGTCGGCGGAGATGGTCGAACTGATTACGCGCAACACTTCACCAACTTCCATTCCCTCAATGCGCAGAAGCTCCTTTCCTATGAGGTGTTCATGCGTCGTTCGGGCGGCCGTCACGAACATCCCGTCATCAAACAACCAGAGGTGCAGCGGAATGAACCTGAACATCATCCCCCGCTGTTCACCCGGGTACATTGACGTGTGCCCGTCACCCACCATCGCAATCACCTCAGAAAGCCTGACCAGTGCCTGGTTGACGCTCAATGTGGGAAGGTCATCGTGTAGCGCGGCTACCGCGTTCTCGAACGTGTCTTGCGGAATCTCGTGGTAGAGATCCACGTGTCGTTCGAGCAATGCCGTGTGCATGGTCTGCAGGTCTTCCTGCCATTTCTTCGCCTTCCCGGGACTCATCACCTGTGCGTTGTTCGAGCACCCCGAAAACAAGGAAGACGCGGTCAGCAGCGCGACCAATCCGATTCCTACACAGCGCCGGGCAGTTACACTGGTTGTGTGAGCGGTGGGCTCTGGTCGCTGGACACGGGAAGCTAATTGGGTAGGCATTGTTCAGGAAGGTGTTGGTGTCGAATGCGTGGTCATTCCACACCATACCAACCGTGCCTGGTCGGCCCTGGTTAACACACGGCCGTCAGTCCGTCCCAACTGCGAAGACGGCATTTCCGAAAAGCACCTCACCGGTGTACCACATCCCACGGAAAAGCAGGTCGTCCATCGCGTAGACAACGGTTCCGCGACCGACATCCTGCACGCCGAGGGCCAGCGAGCCGGCGATCCGTTTCCGGGTATTGTGCCCGGCAAAGCCGCTGATGGGTTCGCCGTCCTCGACGACGGCAACGTTCCATCCCTGCTTCAGCAACTTCGCGGTGCTGCTGCTACGGCGCAGAACCGGCAGGCGGTCGCCAAGCCCGTAGGCGAGCGGGTGGGTTCGGTCAGCTGTGGCTAGGAAGATGGCCCCGGGGATTCCATCTGAAATGCGGCGTCGCACACGATCTGCGTATGGTTGTTCGACCGGGCCGACCGCTGCTGAGTCGGGCTCGGCGCCCCGATTCATCTCGAGCGCAAAGCCTGACTTGCCGGCGAAGAATCGTGCCGCGCCATCCAATGCAATGAGCTTTCCCCCTCCACGAATCCACGCGCGCAGGTCGCCCATAGCGTCCTCGTCAAGAACACTTCCGTAGGACCCGCTCGGCATGACAAGCACGTCGTACTGTCCCAGGTCGGTGCCGCCAAGGCGGTTGCCGTTGACGATCGTGACAGGGTAGGCAGCGCGTTCGTCGAAATAGTGCCAGATCTGCCCGAGGGAATAGGACGACACCGTCGAGCCACCTACGACAGCCACTCGAGGAGCCTTGAGGTAGCCGACATCTCCAGATCCGAAATCCGGCCCACTGTCGACGAAGCCCGTTGAGGCCGGGAATAGTTCTCGACCAAATTTAGCCGCAATAGACTGAACCTGCTCGTCGAAGCGCGCGCCGATTCGCGTATTGCCGGTTCGGGTGATAATGAGCGTGCCCCGCTCAAAAGTCTGGCCGGCAAGAGAGATCGGTTCGTGTGCCATTCGCACGAGGATTCCCGCCTTATGCAGTGCGGCCAGGAATCGGTGGTCCTCCAGGGAGCCGAATCGTGCCAGGTAGGCATAAGGTCTGATGCCGGCGGCTACAGCCGGGACTGTTGGCGTGCTGACATCGGTCAATTCCAGGCGCCGTGCGTCAGATGCAACTACGGCATCGAGGCCGTAGAGCAAGGGAAGAGACCAGGTCGTGATGTCGTAGGTGACCGAGTCTGCAAGCAGCGGGTCGGGTTCCAGCAGGACGTCCGCAAGCACACCCTTGGGCTGACTGGTTGAAACGACAATATCGCCTGGATCAACCGAGTGCCGACCGCTTCGCCCGTCTAGATAATTGCGCCCCGATACGGTCGTCGAAGTCGCGACGGTCTGGTACTCGATCCCTTGTATGTCCAGGAGGTGCATCAGCGCCGCCGCGCGCTCTCCGCGCGCGTCCCGCTTGATGACGAATGTGCGGGGTTCGCTGTCTGGTTCAAAGTATGCGGCAAACTCGGCTACTACGCGACCCGCGTTCTGTGCCGTGACTTCGATTGTAGATAATCCGGTGGTGTGATGGTGTGCGATGCGATCCGCCAGAGTCAGCGTGTCACTCTCCGCGGTCTTGATGGCAAGGCCAGCTCTCCCAGATCCCGCTTGCTCATACGTCATTCCGATGGACCCATTGAAAGTCGGCCACGTGTCACCGTATCCGGGGTACAACAAGTCGAAGCTCTGCCTGGTGAAGTAGAGCCACCCGTTCTCATCGAAGTATCTGGCGTGGTTGCGGCCAATCTGAGTCTGAAAGTCTCGTTGCCATTCGGTGACGGAAGCGTGGTAGGGTTCAGCAGCTGGTGCGAAATAGTAGGGGTTATTGACTCCCTGCTCGTGGAAGTCGACATGGACGTGTGGCATCCAGGCGTTGTACCTCTTGAGACGTGCGCGTGTCTCCTTCTGTGAGGCCCAGGCCCAGTCCCGATTCAGGTCAAAGTAGTAGTGGTTGGAGCGCCCACCGGGCCACGGTTCGTTGTGCGTCCGGTCATCGCTGTTGGGATTGACAAAGGCACCCGCCGTTCGATTGTACCACTGTACGTAGCGCTCGCGACCATCGGGGTTGAGACACGGGTCAATGATGACAAGGGTATTCTCGAGCCACTCCTGGGTTCGCGCGTTGCCAGTGTCCGCCAGTTCGAAAAGCGTCAGCAAGGATGCCTCTGTCCCGACAGATTCGTTGCCGTGAACGTTGTAGCTGAGCCACACGATCGCGGTCGGACTGGCTGTCGGCGTGGCCGACCCCTTCGTCAATTCGATATTCTCCGCACGGATGTCGTCAAGCCGCGAGAGGTTGTCGGGCGTCGACACAAACAACAGGGTCAGCGGCCTGTGTTCATACGTCTGTCCGTAGGTCTCGATCGTGACGTTAGGGGAGGCTTGGGCCACGTGACTTACGTAGTCAACTACTCGATGATGCGGTGTGAAGCGGTCGCCCAGCTCGTAGCCGAGGAATTCTGCGGGCGACTGGATCTGCGCGTGTGCCTGCCGGGCGCTTGATGTACCGAGGAGGGTCAAGGTTACCAGCGCGGCAATCGCTACGCGCGACAACAGGTTGTTTGGTTGGGTCATTTCCTGAGATGTGCACATGTTGGGCCCCAAAGTACGAGATCATGGTCTTGGGCGCCGTCACAAGTCGGTTTAGCGGAGTATCCTTGGAAGGTGACAAAACGTAGACACAAATATCGTGTGCGATCGACCCTCTCGGCCGCGGCGCTCATGGGGTGCGGGTTCCTGTTTGCCGGATGTGGTGCCGTCTACTTCGTCGGAATGCCGTTTGTCTACGACACCATTCGTTCTGACAGCGTAACTGAGCACTCGAACGAGCGCTACTACGACGGCCCGACCGAGGAGGACAAGAAGACGCGCCTTGACCTCTTCGTTCCCGAGGGACGGGATTGGCCTACGCTGGTCTTTGTTCATGGTGGCGGCTGGACAAACGGCGACAAGGACCTTCGAGTTGGCGGGAAGGACGTGTATCGCAATATCGGTCGCTTCTTCGCATCGCGCGGCGTCGCCGCAGCGGTAATCAATTACCGGCTGTTACCCGGCGTGCATTGGACGACACAGATCAAAGATGTTGGCCGCGCTGTTCTCTACGCACGGGAACGCGCGCGGGAAGAAGGCGGTGATCCGACGCGTCTGTTCCTTTCGGGACATTCGGCCGGTGCCCAGCTCGTCACGCGCATTGCTCTTGACGCCGAATATCTCGTCGGGCTTGGCTCGGATCGCGAGATCGTTTGCGGTGTGATTGCCGTCAGTGGTGCGGGCTACGACATGGAGGACGCAGAGACTTACGCCCTCGGCGCCGACTTTGACTACCTGGATAGTCGCTTCTCGGTAGTTGATCGTGGTGAGACATGGCCGGCGGACGCCTCCGTCATGCAGTTCATCGACGGCCGGGCGCCACCTTTCCTGGTTGTATATGGAGGTGCAGAACACCCGGCGCTGCAGCACCAGTCGATGTTGTTGTCGGATCAGCTCGAGGAATCGGGCGTGGCTGTCGATACCGTTGTCGAAGAAGGGACAGACCACGCAAGAATGGTTTTGGCATTGAGTCGAAAGGGTAGCAGGTCAACCGATGAGGCACTCGACTTCATCGAGCGAAATGAATGCGGAACGCCACCCGCCACCCGGCGTTGAGCGACCATGCAGCCCCTCCTGTGCAACTACTACACGACTTATCGCTGCAACGCGAAGTGCGGCTTCTGTGACATTTGGGAGCAGCCGTCGCCGCTGGTGGACCTGGGCGACGCAGAACGAAACCTCGACGACCTGCAGCGTCTTGGCGTGCGAATCGTCGACTTCACCGGCGGTGAGCCACTGCTGCATCCCGAACTCGATGTCCTGCTTGACATGGCGCGCGCCCGCGGAATGCGCACGTCTGTCACCACTAACGGACTCCTCTACCCCAAGCGCGCGGCCAGCCTCGCGGGCAAGGTTGATCTGCTGCACTTCTCCATTGATGCAGCTGACCCGGACAAGCATGATGCCTCGCGGGGCGTGCAGTGCTTCGACGCACTCATGCAGTCGGTTCGGGTAGCTCTGGAGATCGGTGAGCGCCCGGATCTTCTCTTCACAGTGACCAACGACAATCTCGAGGAGCTTGAGCGCATCTACACCGAGATCTCGTACCCCAACGGTCTCATCCTGATCATCAACCCGCTGTTCCAGTACAACGATCTGGGTAGCAGCTTGGACGACAAGGTGCTGGACCACATACTCGCGTTCGGTCGTCGTCCGTTCACGTATCTGAACCCGGCGTTCGTGACGTTTCGGCGCGCGGGTGGTAACGATCCGGAAGCTCCAGTTTGTCGCGCCGTGTCTACTACCGTCGTGATCTCACCGTTCAACGAATTGGTCTTGCCATGTTATCACTTCGGGCTCGACCGAATTCCGATTGACGGCCAACTGTTCGGGTTGTGGAACTCCGACGTTGTCGCAGAACACAAGCGGATGGAGGGGCGCCACGAGGTCTGCCGTGGTTGTACGGTGAACTGCTATTTCGAACCGAGCTTCGCCACGTCCCCGACCACACGGTATTTCTGGCAGAGTCTGCCTTCGAAAATGAACTATGCGTGGACGAAGTTCGTACTTCAACGGCTGGACAACCGGAACGGGCCTCGCGAGGCGATGCTTCCGGTACGTATTGCTGAGACGGATCATCGTACTGCGCCAGACCACTCTATTGAGGCCGTTCAACAGGCATGAAAAAGATCCTCGTACTCGCCGGGGCCGCCCTCGCGATTCTACTCTGGGCACGATCTGGATGCTCACAGGACCTTTCGTGGTCGGCTGTTTTGAAGGGAGTGCGTGCTGAGTTTGGTGACGTAACGCAGATCTCCACAGACTCACTCGCCGCATGGATGGCAGACAGCAGTCGGGCGCAACCCGTGCTCATAGATGCGCGAACCCCAGAGGAGTACGCCGTCAGTCACATTGAGGGAGCCGTGCGAGTCGACCCGGATAACCCGGTTCTGGCGGCATCTGAGATCCGCACGGATGCACCGATTGTCGCCTATTGTTCAGTCGGATATCGGTCCTCGTCTGTAGCGCAGCAACTCGCTGAGCAGGGGTATACGAACGTGGTCAACCTGGAGGGGTCCATCTTCAAGTGGGCGAATGAAGGGCGGCCGCTTGTCGCGGAGGGGCAGCCAACCGACACCGTCCACCCGTTCAACGCGGTCTGGGGCAGGTTGCTCAGCCGAGATGTTCCGCGCGACCAGTAGAGGTACCGCCAGCAGTGCTGTCAGGGTTCGCGGCGGTCAGACGGTTCGTCGGCGAGCAGAGGCATCTTCAGCAGCTCGGCGAATCGCTCACCGTCGGGGCCGTCGATACCAAACTCGATGGCATCGGGGTCGTCGCGCATCCGGAAGGAACGGCCAATTCTGTCCCACACGGAGAACAACGAACTGTAGTTGGAGTCCGTCTCTACGCGGATGCGCGAATGGTGAACCTTGTGCATATAGGGCGTGACAATGATTGTGCGGAGCGCCCGATCGACAGCTGGTGGGACGGTGATATTGGCGTGGTGGAACTGAACAACCGCGAACATGACTGTCTCGTAAAGCACGAGCTCCCAGGCGTAAACACCAAAGAGCGCAATCAGCGGAATCCGGAGGGTAGAGGACATCACGATCTCGCCTAGATGAAAACGGCCCGCGGTCGAAACGTCCATCTCCCGATCAGCGTGGTGCACGCGATGAAAGCGCCACAGAAACGGGATTCGATGATTGAGTCGATGCCAGCAATACGTCCAGAAGTCGAGTAGAAGAATCGCGCCAATCGCGTGGACGACGGCGAGGTCTTCGTTGCCGCGCGTGAGCACGTTCATTAGACCGAAGTCGCGTGCGGCCGCCCACTCTGCGGCAGCGACCCAGAGCGCAACAAATAGCAACGTTACAGCAAGAGAGTTGACGGCGCCAAGCGCAAGGTTGCGTACTATGTGTACTCCGCGTCGAGTGCGTTGTCGTGAAAAGGAAAAAAAGGGTCGTAGACTCTCCCACGATAACAGCACCGCAAGTCCGGCAACCATCACAATGACTTGCCACTGTTGAAAGATGTTGACAACTGCTTGCATCTACGGCAACCTGAGCTTGAATGACTAGTAACCAACGCCTTGTCGGCGATGAGGTGCCCGGGCCTGAACCGCCGCTCACCGCAACGGGACTTGTGCTCGCCGGCGGTCGCTCGGAGCGTTTCGGATCAGACAAGTCTAAATACAAGTTTGAGGGTGTTGAACTTCGTACGCGCGTCGGAAAAATTCTGAAACTCGTGACAGGTCGCACCCTCCTGTCAACTGCGGAACCCGAGGTAGCACCCGAGCCTTTCGATGCTGTTGTCGTCGACCGGTTTGTGCAGTGCGGACCACTTGCGGGCCTGCAGGCTGGGATGGTTGCCGCATACGCAGACTGGCTGGTTGTGGCCCCCTGCGACATGCCGTTCGTCACGCAGAGCGTACTCAGCAAAATGCTCGAAATGGCCCATAAAGGCTCGAATGAAGCGGTTGTGGCCGCGCATGGCGGTCGACTGATTGGCGTCCTTGGCTGCTACTCTACGAAACTCCTCGGAGCGATCGAGCGCCGGCTGGAGTCACACAACACCTCGCGCAGTGTCGACGCGTTTCTCCGATCGCTCGATCACGTCGAGACGCTGGATGTAAGCGTTGTCGTTGCGACCAACGTCAACTTCACCGACGACATCGGATGAAGCCGTCATTTGTTTTCATTGCGCTTCGGAATAGATTTGCTGCGTGAACTACGGCTTCGTAATAAACAACGACACCTGTATTGGTTGTCACGCCTGCTCCACTGCGTGCAAGAGCGAGAATGAAGTACCACTCGGTGTCCACCGAACGTGGGTAAAGAGCGTTGAGGTCGGCGCCTTTCCAGACGTCAAGCGGCACTTTCAGGTTACGCGCTGTAACCATTGCGCGAATCCGCCGTGCGTTGCCATCTGTCCCGTCACTGCCATGTACCAGCGCGACGATGGGATTGTTGAGTTTGACAAAGACCTTTGTATCGGATGCAAGGCGTGCCTGCAAGCGTGCCCGTATGACGCAATTCACGTTGACCCCGAGACAGGGACCGCAGCGAAGTGTCACTACTGCGCGCATCGCACGGACATCGGACTCGAACCAGCGTGCGTAGTTGTTTGCCCGGAGCATGCCATCATTGCCGGTGACCTGGATGATCCGGGCTCTGAAATAAGTCGCGTTCTCGCTGACAACAAGGTTACCGTCAGAAAGCCAGAGCGGGGCACGTCGCCTAAGCTGTTCTACGTCAGTGGCGCCGAGGCAACGCTTCACCCGACAGCGGTGAGCAGCACGCCGGCCACGTACGCATGGGCTGACTCGATATCTGACAGGCAGGCTGTGGGCGGTCCCATGACTCGGGTCGCAGGCCAAATGACGCAGGCCGCCTATAACGCCCAGCACAAGATGCCGTGGCACTGGCCCGTGCCGGCGTATCTCGTCACGAAGGCAATCAGCGCGGGCATTGCGCTCTGGCTTGCGGCGACCTACCTACTTGGCGTTTTTCGACTCGAAGCTGCGCCGAACGCCGTTCTGCTGGCGGTATCTGTCGT
>JANQRN010000161.1 GCA_028284545.1 Rhodothermales bacterium
GAAATGTACCCGCTAGATGCCCCCCCACCCGTCTCAGACCCGGGAGAAACCGCGTCGGAGCTCGGCGGATGGGAGTGGCTGCGGGCTGACGACGACGGACTCTTCTATCCGACTGTCTCCGTAGGTGACTCAGTATCGCAGGGCCAAAACGTCGGCCACATTGCAGATTTCTTCGGAGACACGGTTCAGACCGTGGTTGCTCCAGTCTCCGGGGAGGTGCTGTTTCTTGTCACGGCACTGGCGATGAATGCTAATGATCCTCTTATGGCGATTGCGTATAGCTGAACACCCCGGTACATTCGGGGG
The DNA here is from genome assembly GCA_028284545.1 of Rhodothermales bacterium. Classification (GTDB taxonomy): domain Bacteria; phylum Bacteroidota; class Rhodothermia; order Rhodothermales; family JABDKH01; genus JANQRN01. The sequence continues at coordinate 307 of JANQRN010000161.1, forward strand.
CACGACCATCAACATGCGCAGATTTCAGATGAACGGGAATATCCTTGACGTGCGCGTCCGAAGAGCATTAACGACGGCGGCGCTGGCATGCGTGACCGTCATCGCCGGGTGCCGCGCGACAAATCCGGATACAGCGGGACCCGTCCAGCCGGGTGCGCCTGTGGCCGTCCAGCCCGGTGCGCCTGGAGAACCGACGCGGATCCTCTCGCAGGATGAGGTCACGGCCGTTGGATTGCCCGAATACACGCAAGCGGACGTTGAATTCATGAAGGGTATGATTTCCCACCATGCTCAGGCGCTCGACATGACGGTACTCATCGCCGACCGTTCCAATGATCGCCAGCTGGCCCTGCTCGGAGAGCGCATAACGGTGTCGCAGAAATCTGAAATCGGATTGATGCAGGATTGGCTGCGGCGTCGTGAACAGGCGGTCCCGGAGGTGGGCGGGCATCACCATCACATGATGCCAGGCATGCTCACTCAGCAGCAGATGGACACGCTCGCGGCCGCGAGCGGCGGCACGTTCTACAAGCTTTTTCTGGAGTACATGATCCAGCACCATGAAGGCGCCCTCACCATGGTTGCTGACCTCTTCGGCCAGGATGGCGCCGCCCAGGACACCGAGGTGTTCAGATTTGCATCCGATGTCGATGTCGATCAGCGGATGGAAATCACTCGGATGCGCCAGATGCTTGCTCGCTTCAATTGACTACCTTCTTCCATTCCGTCCAAAAGATCCCCTCCAGCACAATGTCTGCTCGTATGATTGCCCGCGTCACGCCTACGTTGGCCCTCCTGGCCCTGATGACCGTTTTCGCTGTTCCGCAAGCAACTGCCCAGGACGCGGCGGCGACCGCAGAAAGCGAGGTCAAAATGCCGGCCTGGGAGTGGGATGAAAGCGATCCGCGGATTGGACTCGCTGCCGGTATCCACGATGCGGGTGAGGCCATCAGCAACCTGGTGCACAACGCGCACCTGCCGCTACCTGGCGCCTTTGACCCGGCGACTGTGAGCGGTGGCCGCAGCAGCAACACAGACATTGCGTTCACCGGCGACTACATCATTGTTGGCAACTACCACGGGTTCAACATTTACGATATTTCGAATCCGGCTGAACCACAGTTGACAACGTCGATCGTGTGTCCGGGCGGACAAGGTGATGTCTCTGTTTACGGCAACCTGCTCTTCATGTCGGTCCAGGAGACCCGGGGCCGTCTCGACTGCGGCGTTGGAGGTGTGGAAGAGAAGGTATCCGAAGAACGGCTGCGCGGCATCCGCATCTTTGATATTTCAGAGGTCCAGCTGCCGACGCAGGTCGGCGCGGTGCAGACCTGCCGTGGTTCTCACACGCATTCGCTGGTAAGCGACCTGAACGACGACGATCACGTCTACGTCTACGTCTCCGGAACGAGCCCGGTGCGACCTGCCGAAGAACTTGAGGGTTGCGTAACGGCCCGGGATCCCGACGAAGATCCGAATACTTCGTACTTCCGCATCGAGGTCATCAAAGTCCCCCTGGCGGCGCCGCAGGATGCTGAGATAGTGAACATGCCCAGGATCTTCGCAGACGAGACCGGAAACATCGCGGGGCTCTGGGAAGGCGGCGATCACGGCCCGGGGACGCAGCGCTCGCGGCGTACGACGCAGTGCCACGATATCACAGCCTACCCTGAACTCGGACTGGCGGGCGGCGCCTGCGCCGGCAATGGGATCCTGCTCGACATATCAGATCCGGCAAACCCGGTCCGCATCGACGAGGTCGTCGACCCCAACTTCGCCTACTGGCATAGTGCCACGTTCAACAACGACGGCTCGAAGGTGCTCTTCACCGATGAGTGGGGCGGTGGCAACGCGCCGCGCTGCATGGGCACCGACCTCCCGACCTGGGGAGCAAACGCCATCTTCGAACTCCGCGACGGAGAGATGCGCCTTGGCGGATACTACAAGCTTCCGGTCCCCCAGACCGAACACGAAAACTGCGTTGCCCACAACGGTTCGCTTATTCCCGTCCCGGGCAGAGACATCAAAGCACAGGCGTGGTATCAGGGCGGCCTTTCCGTATTCGACTTCAGCGACTCGGGTAACGCCTACGAGATCGCGTTCTTCGATCGCGGTCCGCTCAGCACGACCGAACGGATTGGGGGCGGCTACTGGTCGACGTACTGGTACAACGGTTACATCTACGGCGCCGCTATCGTCCGCGGGCTGGACGTGTTCGAGTTGACACCCAGCGAGCATCTGACGCAGAATGAGATTGACGCGGCCAAACTCGCCGTGCTGGAAGAACTCAATCCGCAGAATCAGCCGCGCTTTTCGTGGCCGGCTGAGTTCGTTGTGGCGCACGCATACGTTGACCAACTGGCACGAAGCGGCGGACTCTCGGACGGTGAGGCTGGTGCTTTCCGTCAGGTCATGGGTAGCGCCGAAGACGGCGACGCGCAGTCGCTCTCCAGGCTTTCGGAGCTCGCGGCGTCGCTGGACGGTATCGCGATGCAGTCACTTTCCCGCGGGGCTACGACGAACGACGACAAGGTCCGGGTCTTATTGGCGCAGCTACTTCGCGAGTTGGGCGGGTGATCATGGAACTTCAGGCGGCGATCGATTGATGAGTCGAGAATCGCAAGTCCCATCGCTCTTCGAGTGGGCCGGAGATCTAAGTACCTTCGAAACACTCTTCGAGACCTTCTATGGGAAGGTCCTCGAGGACCCGCTTCTGCGAGAAGTCTTTGAGTACATGTCGCCCGAGCACGTACGACACGTGGCGCATTTCGTGGCCGAGGTATTCGGTGGGCCAAAGCTGTACTCGGAAGAACACGGCGGGAGCCACGCGCAGATGATCGGTAAGCATGTTGGCAAGATGCTGACGGAGCAGAAGCGACAACGATGGATGCAGCTGCTGCTTCAGACCGCTGACGAGCTGGGCCTGAAAAGCGACCCCGAGTTCCGGTCCGCTTTCGTAGGATATATCGAGTGGGGATCGCGGCTGGCTGTTATCAACTCAGAGCTCACCGAAAACCCGATGGGGCCTGAGGAACCGATGCCGACGTGGGGCTGGGGAGAAACTGGCGGACCGTACCTGGCGGACTAGCGCGAGTTGACTACTCAGCAGCCTTCCGCTTGAGCACGCACATCATGCTGTGGTGCTCGTTGTTGCGGAAGAAGAGGTTTGCGTACTCGACGTTTGCCTCCAGGAAACCCTCCTCGGTCTCGAACATGTAGTCGCTCGTCACTTCGGCATTCCCGAAGTAGTTGATGAGCATCCTGAACGTTGTGTTCCGCCCCTCTTCGTCAACGCCGTACTGCTCAAAGAACGACGAGTGGACATCCTCGATCACGTAGTAGCCACCCGGCTTAACGAACTGAAACAGGAAGCCGAGGCTCACTTGCTGCTGCTCCATTGAGTGTCCGCCGTCGTCGATGATGACGTCAAACTCGCCGCCATGTCTTGCGACAAACCCAGCCAGGGCGCTACGGTCGGCCTGATCGGCGACATACGTGACCACGCGCGGCCGCTCCAGGTCACTCTTGTCCTCAATGTCGAGCCCGAATATGGAGGCCTTCCGGAAGTAGTCCTCCCAGAGCTCGAGCGACCCGCCCTCGGCGACGCCGATTTCGAGGATGCGGATACTGTCGCCGCGCAGTGGCGAAAACAGATACTCGTATATCTCCGTATAACCATGGTGCAGCGGGCCCTTGTCGGTACGCAGCCTAGCCAGGGTACTCATGTCGGAACTCTGTCCCGCGACATCCCCGGCGAAGCAAACGGCGATCAGCAGGGCATACCGGATGACGGGCTGGATGGCACGCACAGGCGAATCCGAATCGTGTACAGTCTTCGCGATGACGCCGAGAAGTAACGAATTTCGGACGGGTTTGTCGAGAACCTGACGACGGATGGAGGGGCAAATGGCAAAAGGGGCACAGCGACTGTGGGTGAAGGCAGACGTTCCTCTACTGAAGAAGCGTCACACCGCTGCACAGGCGATCGAGAGAATCTTCGACTCATGCCTGGATCACTGGGAGCAGAACGAAGGGGCTGCGCTCGTCGGCACTGATCCGGAGGGAGTGCACCAGCTTCGCATCGGCATCCGCCGCTTCAGGTCTGCCATCGCGGTATTTAGGGACCTGCTTCCCAAGAACGATCTGTTCTGGGTCGAGCCCGGAGCCCGGGACATCCTCAGTGCACTGAACCCGGCCCGGGACTGGGACGTCCTGGACACCGAACTGCTTGCGGGCCTTCGTGAACGATTTCCACACGACGACTCACTGACCCACCTGGACACAGCTGTCACCAGGGCTCGGCACGACGCCCACACGCTCGTGCACACGACGATCACCTCTGAGCGATACAGCAACTACGTGGCGAACGTCCGGCAGTGGAACTCCCGACGCGACTGGCAGCACGCCGCCGACCGGTCAACACGCAAGAAACTGAAACGGCCCGTAGTCAAGCTGGCGCGCACGGTGTTGAGCGAGCGACACAGGCGAGTGTTGACCCTCGGGAAGGGGTTCAAGCGACTATCCACCGAGGACCGCCATCGCGTGCGCATCGCGATCAAGAAGCTTCGGTACGCCGTCGAGTTCTTCTCCGGTCTGTACAAAGACAAGAAGGCGAAACAGTACCTGAGAACACTGAAGCTCCTGCAAGACGACTTCGGGAAGATGAACGACGTTGTCGTGGCGAGCGAGCGCCTCGCAGAGTTGGCCGCCCCGGGCAATCCGACCGAAGCGATGCGACTGGGTCGCGCAGTGGGTTTTGTAATCGGCTGGCACGAAAACGACGTCG
>JANQRN010000164.1 GCA_028284545.1 Rhodothermales bacterium
CTTGTCAAACTTCGCCGCCAGAATGTCGATGTTCGTTGGCGCCGTGCTTTCGAAGATGTTGGTTATCGTCGCCGAAGCGTTGCTCGGATCCCTGAAGAAGTTTGGCTGGTACGAAGAATTGCCGTTGTGAAAAAAACCCGCGTCCGCGTCAAAGTTGGAAGTGATGCCTGCCCGATTGTCCCAGCGCAGGTTGCCATTGATGTTGACGTTCCGGCGCACCCCGTCATTTGCGTTGGTGGCCTCCAGAATTGACTCTGTGACGTCAGTCCCTCGATTGATGATTGGAGTCAGGCTGTTGTTGTCCCAGTTGTTGTCATTGACCGAGCCGCTGACAAGCAGTCCCGCCACCAGGTTGTCGCCGATAAATACGTCGGTGCCCAACCTGAAGTTGTTGGCGAGCCCTGAGTTCCGCGTCAAAGACTCCTGATCGTAGAGGTAGTCTCCCTGGATACGATAGATATCCATCCAGTTTTGCGACTGGCCGCCGTTGACGGCGTAGGCGCCGAAAACGTTCACGCCCTTGTTGCGGAAATTGAACGTACTGTTGGCGTTGTAACGTGCGTCTTTCCCTTGCGCAAATCCGAGATCCAGCGTACTCGTGAAGCCGAGACTCTGATCTCGCCGCATCCTGATGTTGATGATGCCCGCGTTGCCTTCAGCGTCGTACTTCGCACCGGGATTCGTGACAATCTCGATCGCATCAATTTCTGAAGCCTGCATCGCGCGTAGTTGAATCGCAAGGTCTTCGACGCTCAACGGAGACGGCTTGCCATCGATGTAGACCTGTACCCCGTTCTTGCCGCTTACGATAATGTTGTCGTTGTTGTCCACCACAACACCCGGCGCTTTCTTCAGCAACTCGAGCGCGTTGCTGCCGGCAGAGTTCGCAGTCCCCTGTACGTTCAGTACCGTTTTGTCGGGCTGGACCTCAACGAGGTCTCGTTCAGCCTCCACGCTGACATCCGCGAGCGCAACCGCGTCGGCAAGAAGCACAATCCTGTCGAGCTGGAAGCGCTGATCCTGGGTAACGTCAAACGCTGGCGTTTCGAAATCCGCGAATCCGACAAAGGTCACGCGCACGCGATACGCGCCTGCACCATCGAGTGCAAACAGGAAGCGGCCATCCTCGTCGGTTGCTGAACCCGTGATCATCGTGCTGTCGCCGGCCGCATAGAGAATCGCCGTGGCCGCCTGCAAAGGCACGCCGGCTTCATCCACGACCACTCCGGTGATCGAGGTCTGCTGTGACGAAGACTCCTGAGCCGCGGCGCCGTCTACAAGCGGAAGTATGGCCAGAGAGACCACCAGGCAGGCCCAAGGGGCTGTATTGAACGTCGGTTTCATTCGCTGGATGTATCGGAATCTTCGGATGAGAGACGGCCTACGTACGGCTCGAATACCGCCGGTGTTACAGTCAATCAAGAATGCCCTGCGTTTCAGGTGCTCCAGATGGCCTTCGAGATCAGGAAGTCGTGCGTAGCGTCGATCGACCGCCGTCAACACCAAGAATCTGCCCTGTCATCCAACCGGAGTCGGGAGAGAGCAGGAACGCGGTCATACGTGCCACATCCTCCGGGTCGCCGAGTCGCTTCATGGCGTGCATGGCCGCAATCGCGTCGGCCATCTTCTCCCGGGACAACATCCCAGCGGCCAACGGCGTGCGCGTCAACGACGGCGCGACGGCATTTACACGTATCCTGGGAGCCAATTCGGCAGCAAGAGACAGCACCAGCCCGTTGATCGCACCCTTCGCCATACCCAGCGATGCGTGGAAAGTGAAGCCCTGCGAGGCTGCGACGGACGAGAACAGCACGACCGAGGCAGAATCGGCGCTACTCCGCTTCAGAGCGGGCAGGAGGCTCTTGACGGCAAGCGCAGCGCCGAGCGCATTGATGCGGTAATCGGCGAGAAAATCGTCAGCCGAGAGCCGCTGAAGGCTTTTCAGGTTGATCGTCCCCACGGCATACGCCAGTCCGTCCACACTCTCGTCACCCAAGTCAGCGGCCACGCGCTCAAATGTCGTCGGCTCGCTCACATCTCCAACTGTGTACGAGCCTCCGACGGCGTTAGCGACCTCCGCCAGCTCATTTTCGCTCCTCGCGACGAGATGAACGGATTCGCCCCGGGTGGCCACGAGATGCGCGACGGCAGACCCTATCCCGCCTGAACCACCAAAAACAACGGTTTTGCCTCTCATTCTACTATACCAAAAGTCTCGATCATTGTTATTGTATGAACGATATTACTGGAACATATCGTTCTTTTACTCCTATAATATAGTCCTTTTGACAATAAAGAACGATTTATAGATATCCGGTAACCTACCATGAAAAGCCGCTTGTCGCGCCCCAGGGCCTCCCGTCGATAACCGGCATCACGCACAGGAGTTGGCCCGTACCCTGCTCACGAAACCGATCAAAAACCTTACAGAACGAGATTCCACCATGACACACCGACTCCTTACACTCGGATGCGCCGCATTGTCGGCCTTCGTCCTCCTCGCTAACCCGGCCAACGCCCAGCACAAGTCCGCCGATATCGTCGACACCGCAGTCGCCGCCGGAAGCTTCAACACGCTGGCCGCTGCGCTTACGGCAGCCGACCTCATTGACGCCCTGAAAGGCGACGGACCGTTCACCGTCTTCGCCCCCACAGATGAAGCTTTCGCTGCACTGCCGGCCGGTACGGTCGAAAGCCTGCTGAAGCCAGAAAACAAGGATCAGCTCATCGCAATCTTGACGTACCACGTGGTGCCGGGCAAGGTCACCTCCAAGAAGGTGGTGAAGCTCAGCAACGCCGAGACGCTCAACGGCCAGCGAGTTGACATCGCCGTCAAAGGTGATAAGGTGATGATTGACAAGGCTACCGTCACCGCAGTAGACGTCGCCGCGAGCAACGGCGTGATCCACGTCATCGACCAGGTAATACTGCCGTCGAGCGACACGATTCCCGCAGTTGCGAAGGCAGCAGGATCGTTCAATACACTCCTGGCGGCAGTAAAGGCCGCGGGCTTGGCCGACGTGCTGTCGGGTGAAGGTCCGTTCACCGTTCTGGCGCCGACCGACGAAGCGTTCGCAGCTCTTCCTGACGGTACCGTGGAGGACTTGCTCAAGCCTGAAAATCTGTCCACGCTCCAGGAGATCCTGAAGTACCACGTAATCTCGGGTCGCGTCTTCTCTGACGCCGTTGTGGAATTGTCTTCGGCGACTACACTTGCCGGTGAGGACATCAAGATCGCTACCTCGAAGAAGGGCGTACAGATCAATGGCGCTAACGTCGTCGCTACAGACATCGACGCGTCAAACGGAGTCATTCACGTAATCGACGCAGTGCTGCTGCCGCCAAAGGGTATGTCCCAGGCTGAGCAGGCTCGCGAGCTCATCAGGATGGCGATCAACCGTGGCGTTCCGCTCTACAACCACGGACAGGCGTCAGCCACGAGCGCCATTTATGAGGTGGCAGCGATGGCAGTTCTGGCGATGGATGAGGTGCCGGCGGATGCGCAGATTGCCCTGCGTGATGGACTTCGCGAAATGCGTGCAACGCACGGAAGTGATCGCCAGGCATGGGCAATGCGCTACGCGCTCGACGACGCCTACAACACGTTGTCGGCTCCAATGGCAGCGGCCGGACGCTAATTGACATGACGAGTTACTGCCGGTCCTTGGTTCAGCGGTGTGGATTGGCAGTCGCGGCGCCCCGCCCCAACCTCACGGTTGGGTGCGGGGTGAACCGCTTAAAACAAGTGAGCGATGTTTGATACCCAGACGGCAGTGGCCCCCTCGCGGTTCTTCCCGGAGCTCGGTTGGTCCCGAGTTCAGCGGTTCGGGCTGCTGCTGGCCACATGGACCCTGCCCGCCCTGGCGGCGCTGGCATACTACTATCTCAACGAAGTCGTCGCGGGTCGACCGCTTTCCTGGCGATATGCGATAGTGTCCACGCTGCCCTGGTGGTATACGTGGGCGCTGCTGACGCCTCCACTACTCTGGCTTGGCCGGCGCTTCCCCATCGGTCGGCGCTCGCCCGTCAAGCTTGTGCTGCTCGTGTACGTACCGGCCATGTTGATTCTGCTCGCTGTACATGCCGCCGCCAGCCTTCTAGTGTTTCGCGCCACCGGGATACATGACACGATGAATGCGGGACTGTATGAGGTCCACTTTACCTCACGGATGCATGTTAACGCGATCGCATTCTGGACGGTCGTCGGGGCTCAGCATGCATATCGTTACTACCACGAACTTCAAGAGAAGGCGAGACAAACCGCACAGCTGGAGCTGATGCTGACCCAGGCGAACCTACGGGCGCTGAAAATGCAGTTAAACCCCCACTTCCTGTTCAACACGCTGAACTCGGTTTCGTCTCTCGTGCGACAGAACAACAATAGCTCTGCCGTAAACATGTTGGGAAGGCTCGGCAGCTTTCTACGGATGACGCTCGAAAGCAAAGGCACGCCAGAGATCCGACTTTCCAGGGAACTCCGGTTCATCGAGAGCTATCTGGAGATTGAGCAGATCCGCTTCGGCGATCGTCTGTCGATTAAGATGCAGATCGACGAAGCGGCGGAGGATCTCTATGTGCCCAACTTCGTCCTCCAGCCGATCGTCGAAAACGCAATCCACCACGCCATCGCTCCCAATGCAGAGGCCGGACTGATCAGCATTTCCGCGCATCGAGTCGGAGACTTGTTGCGGATGCGCGTGATCGATGACGGCCCCGGAATGACCGGTACATCCTTCGAGCGTCGGGGGGTTGGGATATCCAACACCGTTGACCGTCTGGCACAGCTCTACGGATCCGCGGCCGACCTACAGATTCGCAACGCAGATACGGGCGGACTGCTTGTTGAAATCTCGATTCCCGCCCAAGAATCACCCGTGGTTGAGAACCTTCAGCTACAGCCACGACAGAACTAAAGGTGGCCGCGATGCAACCCATCACCGCCCTGATTATTGACGACGAACCCCTGGCACGTGAGGCCCTTCAGCTACTGGTGGCCGACCGTTCTGACACGTCTATCGTTGCAACTTGCAAAGACGGACGCGAGGCAACCGAAGCGATAAAGCGCTTGAAACCCGATCTGGTGTTCCTGGATATCCAGATGCCCGAGCTGGACGGTTTCGGTGTTATCAAGGAGGTCGGCGCAGCCAATATGCCGCACGTGATCTTCGTCACGGCGTACGACCAGTATGCCGTTAAAGCGTTCGAGACCGAGGCCGTTGACTACCTGCTTAAGCCCATCGAGGACGACCGCTTCAACAAGGCGCTTGACAGAGCAATCAGACGGATTCGCGAGGAGCGTGTAGGCGAGCTGGGCGAACAGCTTGCCCGCCTGATTGGCCGTCACGATCAGGAGCAGGGGACGCCTTCTCAGCAGGATGGATACGACACAAGGATCATGATCCGAGAGAAAGACGCAGTACGCTTCGTACCGGTGGAGAGCATCGTCTGGATTGAAGCGGCCGGCGACTATGTCATGCTGCACACGCAGGCCAAACGGCACCTCCTGCGCGAGTCAATGGCCGGCATGGAAAAACGGCTCGACCCAAACGAGTTCGTTCGGATACACCGCTCCTCGATTGTCAACATGAATCGCATCAGCGAGATGCGGCCGTACTTCCACGGCGACTACGTCGTCTACCTGGATTCTGGCAAGGAGCTGAAGCTCAGTCGACGGTACCGGAAGGCCGCCGAGGCACGACTCGCTGGCCGCGTGGAAAGCACCGTTCGATAATCCGGAAGGGCTCACGCATTCCGATCGGTAGTCGGTGAGATCCGGTTCAGATCGGCCTCCGTATCGATATCCCAGAACGCATCTGGACTAGGCAGCTCTGCACGCACGACTGAGCCGGGGTTCGCGGCGACAATGCCGCGACAACCGTCTGGTTCATCGTGTTCGAGTATCCGCTGAAAATATGAAGCTGCGAACACAACAGGGTTGCCACGCAGGCCGCTGCTGAACGGTACGACGATTGGTCCACCAGCCGCTACCGGTGATGAAGGAGCGAGCGCAGCTGCGAACCGTTGAACAATGAGATTCACATCCGATTCCTTCAGGAAGGGCTGATCGGCCGGGCAGATCAGACACCCGTCAACGTCATCCGCGAGAACGCGGCGGACTCCGGATTGGATAGAGGTCGTCATTCCCTGCGAAGCGTCGGCGTTGACGACGAATCTGACGTGGGCACTGACGTGCGCCAGGTGCGTCTCAATCGCCGTGCGAACATCTGCGCTATCGGGCCCGAGCACTACGGTGACCGACGAAGCGTCAGAACCGACGACAGTCCGAACGGTGCGAACAACAAGCGGCAGACCATCAACTTCTAGGAGCAACTTGTTGTGCAGCGGCATTCGCGACGACGAGCCCGCCGCGAGGATGATCGCCGCAACGCGGCAGGAAGCTGCAGCCAGCACCCGACGGTAGGTAGCAGCTAGACCTCGTGTTCGTGTCAGACTCAGAACCTGATCCAGCCCGAGAGCCGAGAGAATATCCTTGGGAGCCCGCCGAAGCGCGGCGACCGTACAACCGTCGAATACTGTCACAAGCAGTGCCAGGAACCCACGCACAACGGCGGCCTCTCGTGGTGCATCAGCGTAAACCGAAACGCGCCCCTCTCGCCGATCAACGCGCAAGTAGACCGGAGTTTGACACTCAGCCACAATGTGTTTGCCCCTCTCCTGCTCGTGTCGCATTTCTTGCGACAGCCGTGGCAACGTGTCTCCGAAAGACACGAGCATCTCCAGCCGATCCCGGTCCTGGAGGGGCGTGAGCAGGTTGACGGCTTCCCGTAAAGTCATTTCATCCGTAAACTCCTCGCACAACCTACAGAACAGATTGTGAAAGAACTGCGAGAGTGTATCGAGGTCGCTGAGCGTCTTGCCACAGATGGCGAGCCGTTTGCTATCACTACCGTAGTCAAGATCGGAGGTTCTACTTATCGTCGGCCCGGCGCGAGAATGCTGGTATCGCGAAACGGCGACACCTGGGGCACACTTTCGGGTGGCTGTCTGGAACAGGAAGTGGCAACCCGGGCAGTTGATGCGCTTGCGAACGGCAAAGCCGAGCTCATCTCCTTTGAGCTCGGCGACGACGATGTCGTGCTGGGTTTCGGAACCGGATGCGACGGCTCGGTCCACGTCCTCATTCAACCCATACTCGACGCGGAGTCGGCGCAGCGTCACGACGTGCTAGAGACGATTCGTTCTTGTCTTTCGACTCGAAGAACAGCCGTCATCGCGACGGTACTGGCTACATCTGGTGAGGTATCTACGCCGATCGGATACCACTGCGCGGTCGACGCTGCGACGACGAGCCACGATCCCGGAGGCGACACCCCGCACAACCTGATAGTGGCGGCCGCGCTGAAGAAGCTCTCGGAAGACTCCCTGACTCCAGATGGACACCCATCGTGCCGGTGGCAATCCGCCATCGTCGAAACTGATCGCGGTAGACTCGAAATCCTCCTCGAGCTGCTTCCGCCGCCCATTCAAATACTCGTTTTTGGCGACGGCCACGACGTACGCCCGCTCGTCGCCGGCGCCCGATCTCTGGGCTGGCAATCCACGGTCGTAGGACGCAGGCCGGTTGAAGTCCTCACGGCGGCCATACCTGACGCTGATGATCACGTGTTCTTGATGCATCCGGACAGAGTCCTGGAGCGAATATCACACGACGGCCGGACCGCAGCGGTGGTAATGACGCACAACTACAGTCGAGACGCGTCAATCCTCCACGAATTACTTTTTAAGTCCGCAATGCCGTACATAGGGATGCTCGGCCCCGCTGACCGGACAAATGCGATGCTGAACGGCTTCGATGTCGACGAAGCCAGGCGCTCGCGCCTGTTCGCACCGGTAGGCCTGGATATCGCCACAGAGACGCCCGAAGAAATTGCGCTCTCCATCTGCTCCGAAATCCAGGCGGTCCTACACGGCCGTGCGGGTGTTCATCTGCGCGATCGACCGGGGCCAATTCACAACTAGCAGCCGTTAGCCATGCTGACCACATCAAATCACGCAACCGATGCCGGCAGGCTCGGCGGCATCATAGTCATTCTCGCTCTGATGGTGACCAATCTCTCAGCGTGCGTCGCAAACGCCCAGTCAACACGGCACATCGTTTTTGTGACGGGAGACGAAGAGTACCGTTCTGAAGAGGGCATGCCGATGCTCGCCTCGATACTCTCCGAGCGCTTCGGATTCGAGTGCACCGTGCTATTCGCGACCGACCCCGCCACCGGTGATGTTGACCCAGAAAATCAGACGAATATCCCAGGGTTGGAGGCATTGGACGACGCAGACCTGATGGTCCTGTTCACCCGCTTTCGCGAACTGCCCGACGACGACATGCAGCACATCGTGGACTATACGAATAGTGGAAAGCCGATTATCGGGCTGCGTACCGCAACACATCCCTTCTACTACAAGCGCAATCCAGAGTCGGCCCTCGCCCGCTATGACTGGCGATCCGAGGCAGACGGCATGGAGGGCGGCTACGGTCGCCAGTTTTTCGGTGAAACGTGGGTGAACCACCACGGCGACCATGGCACAGAGTCGACACGCGGACTCATAAACGGCCTCGAAGCCGGCAACCCGATCGTCAACGGTGCCGAGGACATCTGGGGCCCTACTGACGTGTACGGTATCCGCGATCTACCCGCCGACGCCAGGATTGTGGTGTATGGGCAGTCACTCAGCGGAATGGAGCCCGACTCTCCGCCAAATAACGACAAGTCGGTCATGCCGATCGCGTGGACGAGAGAGTTCGACGGGCGTCGCGTCTTCTTCACCACGATGGGTGCTTCGGTAGACCTGGAGAGCGAGGGTCTGCGCCGGCTGCTCGTCAACGCGACGTTCTGGGCACTCGGAATGGAAGACCAGATCCCCGAGCGCGCAGACGTCTCCTACGTGGCGCCGTACGAGCCGACCTTCTTCGGATTCGGCAAGCACAAGCGTGGGATGAAGCCGGCGGACTTCATAGCTCAGCGCGAGAGTTCGTCAGGCGAATAGAAACCCTCCTTGCCAGCAACGGCCGCGCGGACGGCGGAAACCTCTGCCGCTGTCACGGGCGACGCCCGATTCCCGAATGCG
>JANQRN010000167.1 GCA_028284545.1 Rhodothermales bacterium
AAGACCAGGCAGCACGCACCAGATACCGCGAGACTTGTGATCGTCACCGTCGTGCGTCCGCGGCGGTCTGCCGTTAACCCCGCGAGATAGGCGCCGCAGCCGCCGAGCGCTATCACGAGGAACCCGGCAACGCGGGCGAAAGCTTCGTTGTAGCCGGCTTCCTGGTATGATGCAATGAGGATATACGGGACCCAGGCCCACATCGCGTATAGCTCCCACATGTGACCGAGGTATCCGAAGTTTGCCAGACGTGTTGGTCGGTCGCGCAATGCGTCGAGGGCGTGGCGCCAGTTGAATCTCGAGCCCTTCACGGCGTATGGGCCTGGTCGGCCCGTTGCGAGTATGATCGCGGCGCCGATGAGGCTCAAGGCGCCTGACACCGCGAGTGTCGCGCGCCACGGTAGCGCGGCGGCACCGGATCCAAACGCCGACACCAGGTGCGGCAGGCTTGAGCCCACCGTGATAGCCGCGACGAGGAGGCCGATGCATTTTCCGCGATCCGCGCGACACCATCCCGCAAGCAGCTTCATTCCCGGCGGATACACACCGGCGAGGACGACGCCCGTCAGAAACCGCAAAACCAGGAGGGTCGGGTACCGGCCGACCATGTCGTCTGGGATTGCCACGATCGCGAACGCAAACAGTCCGCCTAGCGCTGCGCAAGCCGCGAACAGTACACGAACTGCGATGCGATCTGCCAGATTGAGGAGTGCGCTGAACAGGGCACCCACCACAAAACCGATCTGGACGGTCATCGTCAGCCAGGCCGCCTCGCCCGCCGAGATTCCCCACTCGCGCGTCAGCTCGGGAATGGTCGCGGTTGATGAAAACCAGAGTGACATGGTCAGGAGCTCCGCTACCGCAAGCCCCAGGATGACGGTTCGTTTTGACAGGTGGTTTCTAGGTGGTCGGGAGTGACTCCCGTGATAAGAGGGCGCTGTTACGCCAAAATAGGGCTGTAGCCCGACGGTAGCGTTTGCCAGGTGAGTTTGGTAATCTCGATTTGGTCGCTTCACATGGCTTCAGCGCACATCACCAGGCTTTCGACCGCACGCGTCATGACTTTCTTCACTCGCTTGGCCCTGGTCTGGGTACTGATCTCGTTGGTCTCGACCACTGCACGCTCACAGGACAACCAAAGCCAGGATTCTCAACTGCTACTCTTTGGCGAGCCACTTGTGAGCACGGCCGAAGTACGAAGCGCATTTGGGGAAAGCCCTGTGCTGCACAGCTTCGGATTTCGTCTCGCCATTGCTACTGGTGATTTCGAGGCGGCCGCCAGCTACATCGATCGCTTGCGCGCCGACCCGGAGTTTGACCTCGACAGGATTCCAGTTGAGTCTGAGTTAGAATATCCGGAGTCTATACCGGTCGAAGGCCGCACGAGATTCCTTGCGGCGGATGTTCTGAACTTCCTTATACCTCTGCGGGCCGACTGCCGCGTTGGCTCGGCCAGGGCACTAACGGCATTTCGAACTGGGGAGGAGGGTTCGCGCAACGAGAGCGCTAGCGTCTTCTGTGGTGATTCTGAAGTGTCAGTTGTAAGTGCGACGCTGACCGCATCGAGCGAGCTGACTCGTGTGGTGGTGCCTTCGCTGCTGGTGCTTTCGGGTGGATCAAGTGTGTTTACAGTTCGCCTCGCCGGCTCGCCGGAAACGACTCTCTATGCCGCGTCAATAGGTGCACGGGCACTGGAATATGTACTCGACCTGGGTGCCCGCGTTGACCAAAAGGACGCGCGTGGCAACTCGGGCCTGTTCTTCGCGGGCAGCCCGGAAGTTGTTGAGATACTGCTGGCGGCGGGACTTTCCCCGAACGAACCAAACGCGGCGGGGGCGCGGCCCCTCGACGTCGCGGCTGATGACGGAAAGGCAGAGATCGTCAACGCGCTACTGATCGCCGGAGCTGACCCAGATCGACTCGATTCGCTTGACCAGAGTGCGCTTCACCGCGCCGTTGCACGAGGTGACCTGGCAGTAGTCAAGGCACTTGCAGGCATCGCAGATGTCAATACGGTCGACGTTTCGGGCGAGACGCCGCTCATCTCGTCAGTCAAGGCGGGAAACGAGGCGGTTGTGCGTCAATTAGTCTCGACAGCCGGCCGCCGGCTCGATCTCGAAGCGACGGATGCTGACGGCGTGAGCGCCCTGACGCACGCTGTTTCGGAGGGCAACGGCTCGCTGAATGAGCTGCTGCTGAACGCGGGGGCGACGGCTTCGCCGGCCGCCCTCCTCGCGTCGTCGGCCGCCGCCGAATCGGCAATCGCGATCCGGCTAATTGAGGCAGGAGCAGACGTTAATGCGACGGGACCCGACGGTGTGACAGCGCTCCACTTCGCCGCCCGCAACGGTAGTCAGGCGCTAGTCGAAGCGCTTGTTGACCGTGGGGTGTCAATCGGGTCGCGTACCGTCGACGGGAAGACAGCGCTCCTGTCTGCCGCGTCTTCTGGTCATACCGAGATTGTACAACGACTGCTCGGCGCGGGAGCGCAGATTAACGAACGCGATGCGGCGGGAAACACGTCGTTAATACTCGCTTCTGAGGGTGGCCACCCCACGTTGACCAGGTGGTTACTGCGGAACGGCGCAGCGCGTCGCGCAAAGAATGACCAGGGCGAGACGGCGTCCAGGATTGCCGCCAACTCCCGGGTGAAGCGCCTTTTCAAATACACGAAGCCGTTCTCCTTCGCCTTCTTGATGACAGGTGCGAACCTGACCCGTGTTGTCGATGATCAACACGCTTCGTCGGTTGGTTTTGACTTTGGCATCTCCGCGAAGCTTCGGTTTGCGCCGAAGCTCGCGGTTCGGGCGGACGCCTCGTTCTCGATACGAGTATCTGACGTTGATGAGTCCACCGGGCCCGTGGCCTTCCCGAGCCAGGGTGACTTCTTCTATCGCATGGACCATGTCAATGTCTTCCCAATGCTGGAGTACACATTCGGAAGTGGCTACGGTGCCAATCCGTACGTAATGCTTGGTGGTGGATTTCGACAGCTTCTGAACGCCGAACTGAAAGACTGGTCTGACAACACGGAGCCCGAAGATGTCACTGAGCTGTCCGACGAAATCGCGTACACCATCAACGGTGGGCTGGGCATTCGCACGATGATGCCCGGAGGTACGCTGGTCTACCTCGAGCTGCAGTACGCCAGGGCCACCCCCGGCGTGCTTGATGAGTTTGACGCAGCCGTTGACTCGTTCGGGTTGGTACTCGGGCTGGGTCGTTAGTCGTGGCGATCTGCCTTTGAAATTCGTACTGCGTTCCCGTATGCTCGGTGGCTACCCCCGACAACTGCGAGCGAACCGACATGGCCGGTGAGTTGCACCGATTTCTAGATTTCGAATACGGTCCCACCGGGGACAGCGAGCTGGTCAGACGGCTGGCGAATGGCTCGGATCCCAACGGGCGCGATAAGCACGGTGAGACACCTTTGCACGTCGCTGTGCGCCGCCGCCGACTTGAAGCCGTTCGGATTCTACTCGACCACGGCGCGAATGTCGACACTCAGAACGCATACGGAAAGACGTGCTTCGCTCACGCCGTGCGCCGAGGCTTTGACGAGGTTGCGGAACTGCTGAAAGACCTAGGCGCGGATACGACGCTCAACGCGGCAGACGAGTTCGCAGTGGCGGTCGGCGCTGGCGATCTCGATGGCGCAGCTCGAATTCTCGCACAGACTCCCGGGGCTGTTCGAACGGGCAACCCTGAAGAAGATCGGGTGCTGGCGGACATGGCCGGTCGGAATCGCATCGATGTCGTTCGTTTTCTCATCGAGGCGGGCGCGGACATTCAAGCGCTGGGACTCGATACCGGGACACCACTGCACATCGCGGCCTGGTTTGGACAACCGGACAACGTGCGCTCACTAGTAGCAGCAGGCGCAAGCCTCGAAGAATTTGACGTGACCCACGAGTCCTCCCCGCTCGGCTGGGCGGTGCACGGATCGCGCTACAGTGGTGGTGCCGAGTCCCGGCAAGACAATTACGCGGATATTGTCCGCCAGCTACTCGAGGCCGGTGCGCTAATGCGGTATCCGAACGACCCGACCGACGCCTACAGACAGCGTCTGCTGCGGGACGCGTCCCCTCGAATCGCCAAGATCCTCGCCGACTGGGCCTGACCAGTTGCGGCCCCGAAGTGCCGCCGATCGGTATATTTCGAATAGCGTACACGACGCGACACGACTCGAACCCGAACACCAACCCGCCCCATGCCGACCGCACCGATTTCCCGAGCCAACTTCAAATTCCTCAAGGACCTGGCGAAGAACAACAACCGCGAGTGGTTCAATGAGAACAAGGACAAGTATGTGTCGGCGCACGAGAACACGATCGACTTTGCCGATGGCGTTCTGGCGCTGCTGCGGAAGCATGACGACATCGCCACGCCGAGCGGCAAGAAGTCACTCATGCGCATCTACCGTGACACGCGCTTCTCGAAAGACAAGACGCCTTACAAGACCTGGTGGGGCGGCGGCTTCTCGCGTAACAGCGCCGCGCTGCGCGGCGGATACTACTTCCATCTGGAGCCGGGCAACACGGTAGTCGGCGGCGGCTTCTACCAACCGGATTCAAAAGACCTCGCGCACATCCGCGCCCAGATCGCCGCAGACGACGAGCCGCTCCGCAAAGTGCTCAAGTCGAAGGCCTTTCGAGATACGTTCGGCGAACTGCAGGGTGAACAGCTGAAGACGGCACCGAAAGGCTACGAGAAAGACCACCCCTCGATTGACCTGCTGCGCTTCAAGTCGCTCTACGTACTGCGCAAGTTTAGCGACAAAGAAGCGCTATCTCCGGACTTCCCCAAGGAGGTCAACAAGACAATGAAACGACTGAGGCCGTTCTTCGATGTCATGTCGGAGATGCTGACGACCGATTTGAACGGGCGTTCATTGTTGTAACCACACCGGCGGCTAGCGCGGAGATCCTGTCCAGGATACGGGGTCGTTGAAGGCCTTTACGTCGAATAAGATCGAAACCCCGCTGCGACGGCCATCGCGATCTATGACGTAGGCAACTTCGCCCTCACTTACCACCGCACCCAGCGCGTCTCTCACCGTCGTGGAAAAAACGACGCGCGCCTGCGAATCCGACACGTCCTGCAGTTCCCACGTCAGCGTCGCCCTGTTGCCACCCGCGTCGGAAAACGTACCTACCGATCCCGAATCTCCGGGTTCGGCACTTAGCGGAAGTGTACCGGGTGACGTATTCGTCGACTCGATCAGCGACAGCAAGTCCCTGAATCCGAGCAACGTCGCCGATCCAGCGTCCGTCGTGTAGAAGTCAAGCGCGCCAGCCGAGAAGCTTCCCCCATTACTATCCGTCCAGTCGTTTTGGGTACGGACGGCAGTCGTCTGTTGACCGTTGAAGACCTCCGAGGCCTGCGTCAGCAACAGGTGCGTTCCCGAGGTGGTAAGGCCTGACGGTGCAGATCCGGTCATCACGAATTCCTGGCGAAAGCCCTCGGTGAAGTACCCGGGCGGATAGAGGGCAAACGAATTGTCATCGTTCTCAGCACCGTTGTCACAACCAGAATTGAGCGGCAGCACTGCCACAATGCAGACCAACAGTGCACGGGACACGAGATTCGGAAGGTTAGTCATCATATCTAGGTTGTTAGTCACTTCTGTCGCGATCTTATTTCTTGCGAAACGCGGAGCCCGCACTCAGCAGTTCGGTGTCGACGAAGACTCCGCGCCAAAGCGCAATGTGAGCACCGATGTAGAACCGTCGGCTCCCAGAGTGACGATGTAGAGCTTGTCGTAGATGTCCTCAGTCAGGTTTGCGAGGTCTGTCCCCGCGAGGCGGTTGACGAGGGCCGGCGTCGTGTTGCTGTGGCCTGAGACGAGGGAATATCGATCGTCTGCGTTTCGGAGCGTCGTGGCCAGGTCGTCGAGGAAGCCGGGCCGAGTTGGGGTCACTGTGACATCGACGCCGTGAAGTGTCGCAACGGGCTCGGCGGTAAGCTTGGTTCGCTGAAACGGCGTTGAGTAGATCGCAGTTATCGGAACGTCTGCCAGGACGCGTGCAAGATCGACCGCTCGCTGTTGGCCGGCACTCGTCAGCGCCGGGTCATTTCCTTCTGCCAGGCACTTCTCGGCGTGCCTCACCAGGAAGACGATCCGCTCATCTGCGTTTGCCGTAGGCTCAATGGTCTGCGCTTGAGCCGGGCCCACGACGAATACTGACGCAGCCAAGGCCAAAACGGCCAGACTTCGGAGTTTATAGAGGCGCATCTTGTTCAGTTGGTCTTGGCCGAATATAGTTGACGCCGTCCGTTCAGCGCACGAAACATGCTTCGCGAAGAAGTAGGCGTAACTTGAGAGAATGATTCGATACCACGTCACGGGAAATACGTCCGCCGCACTCTTACTGAAACTCGCGCTTGCGGTGCTGGTCTTCACTGGTCGTCCTGCGAAGAGTCAGACAGTATCCGTCGGGGCGGGCGGGTACAGCACGTCGTTGCCGTTCGGCGAAGTTGGGCCACAGAATTCATCCGGGCAGAACGTTGTCCCGTTGGTGTCGAGCGATTTTGCGCTGCCCGTCCAGTCAAACGATTTCTGGAGCAGCCTGGTCTATCCGTTCTTTGGTGATCAGCACTCGAATGTACTTTACGCCCATCCGATCAACGCAAAAGCAACTTCAGCGGGCCTGCAAATCGGCTACACGAGCCAACACACTTTTGCCGCGGCGGACTACCTGTATCCGTTCGCACCACAATTGACCGTCGGAGTCGACGGGATGTCTGCATCGCGAACCGTGGCGAAGGACTACGGTGATTGGACCGTCACGGCGCAGTGGGAGGGCGGCGCCTCAGACCTGGAAGCGACACTGGGCCACGGTTTGCCTTATGTGTTCTTTCGGTTGTCAGGCGGAGACGCCGTCGTCACGACGACTGCCCCACCGATTGTCTGGTCCAACCAGGACGAGGTACTCGGTGTCACAATAGACGGGAAGCACTATGGGATCTTTGGACCCACCGGCTCGACCTGGTCGACCGCAGGTTCTTTTCGCTCGTCACTTGGCGGGAAAGACTACCTCGCCGTTGCCGTCTTGCCTGAGGGAAACGCCGCCACCCTTGAGCTCTTTCGACAGCACGCCTACGCGTTCGTTGTGAATAGCAGAGTTGACTGGTCGTATGACGAAGTCCGGGCAGATGTCACGACGACATATTCGTACGATACGGTGCTCCTCGACAGCATTGCGTCGAACCAGAACGAAACGCTAACGGCCCTCTACCGGCACCAATGGCTCCACACTCCGCAGACGATGACGGGGCACAACTACCAGTCACCGCGCGGTATGATGAAATTGTACGAAGGCAATGTATTCACCACGCGACTTCGGTTTTCGGGCGTCCTGCCTGCGCTACCTGATCGCGGAGATTACAATCGGGCAGACCTTCTGGCACTGGTGCAGGACGCCGCAACGGAAACGCTACCGGTGCTTCCCACCTACGATAGTGGTAAGGCGATGGGGCGGTTTAGTCACCTCGTGCACATTGCCGACCAGTTAGGTGCAGTCACTGAAAGGGATCACTTCCTGTCAGAAATCAAGAAGAGCCTGGAGGAGTGGTTCACAGTGGGGGGTGCGCAGGAGTATTCTTATATCGACGCCTGGGATGTACTTACCGGATACCCATCCGGTTTTGGGGCGGATAATCAGATCAACGATCACCATTTCCATTCAAGCTACGCCGTGATGAGCGCGGCAACCGTCGCCCGCTACGACAGCGCTTGGGCCGCAGCAGACAACTGGGGCGGTATGGTCAACCTGCTAATCAAAGACGCCAACAACTGGGACCGATCCGACGAGCAGTTTCCGTTCTTGAGGTCACACGACGCGTATGCGGGCCATTCGTGGGCCGCTGGTCACGGAGACTTCGGCGACGGCAACAACCAGGAGTCCAGCTCGGAATCAATGAACTTCGCTTCGGCGGCAATTCTGTGGGGGGAGGCGACCAACCAACCCGCTATCCGTGACCTTGGTGTCTTCCTGCATGCTACAGAGACATCGGCGGTGGAGCAGTACTGGTTCGACGTGGACGACACCGTCTTCCCCGCGGACTATCCGCATGTCGCAATCGGGATGGTCTGGGGTGGCAAGGGTGTCCACTCGACCTGGTTTGGCGCGCTTCCGGAGTTCATCCACGGAATTAACATCCTGCCCGTCACGAGTAGCTCGCTCTATCTCGGCCGGCACCCAGACTATGTGCTCGCCAACTACGAAGAAATCGTTGCTGAGCGCAGCGGGCAGCCGACGATCTGGCAAGATGTGCTCTGGGAATACCTCGCCCTGGCTGATGCGAATCTCGCGCTATCCTACTACTATGCCGACGAAGACTACACGCCGTTTGACGGTGAATCGCGCGCGCATACACTGCATTGGCTGTACAACTTGAAGAAGATGGGACGGGTAGACACAACCATCTTCGCTGATACTCCGACCTACGCGGTCTTCAGAGATGCGTCTGACGAGGTG
This sequence comes from Rhodothermales bacterium, assembly GCA_028284545.1. Classification (GTDB taxonomy): domain Bacteria; phylum Bacteroidota; class Rhodothermia; order Rhodothermales; family JABDKH01; genus JANQRN01. Next base: position 8,481 of record JANQRN010000167.1, read on the forward strand.
ACGTACATAGCGCACAACTCCGCTCCACAGGAGCGGGTCGTGAATTTCACCGACGGGTTCTCTATGCTCGTGCCCGCAAGAACGACGTCATCGGCGAGCACCGCAATCGACAACCCCGACGCCCCGGTCGCCCTTCTGTTTGCGGACAAGACCACCGGAAAGGCTCCACTGACGGTCACTTTTCAGGGAAGCAGAAGCTTTGACCGGAATGGTGGTGAGCTCGAGTATGCGTGGACCTTCAGTCCCGGGGCCACAAGTGCAAGCGCAGACACGACGTACACCTTTCATGAGGTCGGCGAGACAACCGTCACGCTCACCGTGACAGATACACAGGGCCTCGTTGCAGCAGACAGCGTCCTCATTCGCGTGCTAGGAAACGGCACGCCGTTCCTGGGCGCACCACACGAGGTGCCAGGCAAGATCGAGGCTGAGCATTTCGACCTCGGCGGCGAAGGAGTCGCCTACCACGACACTGAAGCAAACAACATCGGACTCGCGTTCCGACCCAACGAAGGCGTCGACATCGAGGCATCAAACGACCAGGGCTTTGACGTCTACTGGATTACAGCCGGCGAGTGGATTGAGTACACAATCAACGTCGCCGATTCTGGCGCCTACGACATCGTTCCATACGTCGCAAGCGTACCCGGTTTTGGCAACTTCAGGATTCTTGTTGACAACGTCGACGTCAGCGGTAAGAAGCCCGTTCTGAACACCGGAGGCTGGCAGTTCTGGCAAGGCATCCCGGTCGAAGGTGTATCCATAGACGCCGGTGAACACATCCTTCGTTTCGAGTTCGATTCAGACACAGACAAGACCGGGTGGCTATTCAGCCTCAACTACATCGACATTGCTCCCGCGACCCGGGTTGGCGTCGACGACGACGCTGATGATGACCCGGATCGCCCGGGTGAGTTCGCACTCGTACAAAACTATCCCAATCCGTTCGGTCGGACGACGACGATCTCGTACGCGCTACCGTCACCCGAGCGGGTACGCATCGAGGTTTTTAATACGATTGGGCAAGTAGTCCGGGTCCTCGTCGACCGGACCCAGGAGGCTGGTCGATACAGCGAGGTGTTCGATGCCTCGGGTTTGCCAAACGGGGCGTACTTCTACCGACTCACGACCCAGTCGTATCAGCGAACGCACAAAATGCTCATCGTTAGATAGCAGCCGGTACGTTCGCATGACGCGGCTGCATGGCCGAGCGACTGCCGCCAGCGTTACTGCCGCCAGCGTTATTGCCGCGCGTAGTTAATCTTCCACGTCCGTGCCCACGTCTTGCCCCGGTCGTTGCTGGACTCGGCGTACCAGGCATACGTGTCACGCTCGATATTGTGGAAGACAAATCTGGAGATGGTGTTGTTCGTGCCGACGCCAAACGTCGTCAGTACGACCTCTTCACCCTGTCGAACTCCACCGAAGTGCAACATTCCATTGCCCCTGTTGGCGAGGTACAGGCATTCCCAGCGCTGCATGTTCCGGTTGTAGATCCGGACAATCGTCGTAGCCGCGTCTGGCAGTGAAGGATCGAGGTCGAACCAGACGTACTCCATCACGGCGTTGCCGCCCAGCACATGCCCCACGAGGGCATTCGCAGGCCATCGGGCCGCTTGCCCGCCTGGTCGAACAAGTTCGTTCTGTGAGATCCACGAGCCGACGAGAAAATCAAAGTCGGCTGCGGGAGCGGGTCTATCCGCGCTGGGAGCACCGAATCCGGCAGCTTCCTTCTGGTACTTGGCACGAAAGTTCGTTTCCATCGGCGCGTAGGTGCGCTCAACCTCGCGCTGCCACGTCAGTCCATGGTCACCGGAGGTCTCAATCGCGACGATGAAGCCGGGCGCTTGCTTACGGATTGTTGTTCGGTAATTGGTCTGGACCCCGCCGCCGCCAATGCGGCGGGATGTTTGGACGACGAGTTCGCCGCCATCACTCACCACGCCATCGGCAATTGATACCGTCTCGGTATGGCTATCGATAGTCCCGAGGAGCCAGCGCGCCGGTACGTCGGCAGCCTGGGGGGAAGGTGCGGTAGCCTGTGCCGCGAGAAACCGAAATTCACGTATCGACGTGCCCGTGCCGTCAAAGTCGTCAGACGCAAACTGCTCCATGAACGCGTGCCCCCGGTTCATGTATGTAATTCTGGAGTAGCCCGAACGTGTTGCCGCCAGGGTGTCCGCCGAGAATGTTTTGATTGTGACTGCCCACGCCCCAAGCGTGTAGTCCATCCGCGAGGTCGCGGCTGGGGCATACTGGCTGGGTGCCTCCCCCATAAGTCCCTCCTCGAAAAACCGCTGTGCAAGCACTTCACCTGCGGCGTCCTGAGACCGTGCACTTCCTGTGCCGAGTACGGTCGCTGCAAGGATCACCATCAGCATCATTCGCATTCGGTTCATAGCTGGCTTCCGGTTGTGTTCGCGTGAGTTCCGATAGTACGGTTCTCCGTGGCCCAAGACACGTGAGGGTACCTTAAGATTGCCCCATGATTTGGGCGTTTGGGTTGAATCTCCGCCTCATCAGTTCCGTACGACCCCCTCACTTCAGGGGAATTTGACAATGCATCGTGACCCGGGTTCGGTTCCGTTCCGTATCGGCCGCTGGCGGGTTGACCCGCATAGAAACCTCATCTCGCGTGGTCGCCGGACAACCGCCGTGGAACCCAGGGTGATGCGGGTGCTGGTGGCCCTTGCCGAGTCGGCTCCGATGGTCGTTTCGCGCGACGCGTTGCAGCAGGTTGTTTGGGCAGACGTTGTCGTAACGCCAAACTCGCTCACAAATGCCATTTCTGACCTGCGGCGGGCGTTCGGAGAGGACGCCGCAGACCCGCGGGTGATCGAGACGGTGAGAGGCGCGGGCTATCGATTAGCCGTCCCCGTTCGGATGAAGCGACACTGGGGCCGACCAATTAGCAGGCTCGCTGCTGTCGGAGCCGTGGCAACAGTGGTACTCGGACTTGGGTTTGGTCTCCTTGATCGTAAGCCTGTCTCGGATGCCCCGCATCTGCTGACGAACCTCACGACGCTACCGGGCGTCGAGTTGGATCCAAAGTTCTCGCCAGACGGCGGACGGGTGGCCTTCGTCTGGTTTGATAGCAGCGGGCGACCGGCAGACATCTATGTCAAATCGCGAGTCAACGGTCGCGCCACGCGCGTTACGACCGCGCCCGGCGCCGAGCTTTCACCGGCGTGGTCGCCTGACGGCGCGCAGCTCGCATTTGTGTCCAACGATGGGACGTGTCATCTCAATACGGTTCCCGCAAGCGGGGGCGCAGCTACCAGGCTTGTTGAACTCGGGTGCGGTCGCACCGGATTGGCATGGTCGCCCGACGGTCTCTCGATAGCGTTCGTTCAGCAAGAGCGTGCTGGGGGCCCGGGCGCCATCCACACCATTGACCTTGCGTCTCGAGAAACGACTGTGTTGACAACGCCGGGTGCTACTGGGCTTGGAGACTATGCACCCAAGTACGCGCCGGGCGGAGCAGTGCTGTCGTTTCTGCGTTCGTCGGTGGCAGGCGCCAGCGACCTCTACACTGTCGACCCTGCAACTGGCGAGACAAAGCGACAAACGTTCACTTCGTCCATCGTCAGCGGCTACGACTGGGCGGCTGATGGGCATTCGATCCTCATCCACACCAAGCGAGACGGATTAACCGGCCTGTGGCGTCTTTCGCGCGACGCGACGGGTCCGGAGCTCGTTCGAGCCAGTGCCGACGTCG
>JANQRN010000180.1 GCA_028284545.1 Rhodothermales bacterium
TTACCTCCGTCGACGGTCATAAAGAGTCCGCTGCCCGGTCCCCCAGACTTGAAGAACCACGGCCAACGTCGGAACTCCCACATGTTGACAAAAAGCTTGTTGGGGTTCGACGGATCCATGACCATCTCGCCGACCCCCGTCTTCTCATCGACATACAGATTCTTTTCCCAGGTCTCGCCGCCGTCGGATGTCTTGAAGACGCCTCGTTCGGGATGCTCACCCCACGCCGATCCCTGGGCGCCGACATAGACGGTGTTGGCGTCGCGCGGGTCGACGATGATCCGGTGGATGTTGCGCGTGTTGTCGAGGCCCATATGCTGCCACGAGTGCCCGCCGTCGAGCGAGCGGTAGACGCCGTTGCCAGCGCTCTGGCTGTTGCGCGGATTCCCTTCGCCGGCACCCACCCAGATGATGTCGGGGTTCGCCTGGAAGATGGAGATGGATCCGATGGAACCGGTGGGTTGGTCGGCGAAGATCGGGTCCCAGTCGACACCGCCGGAGGTGCTCTTCCAGAGTCCGCCCGACGCGGTACCGACGTAGATCACGTCGGGGTTGCTGTGAATGGCGTCTATGGCGGTAACACGTCCGCTCATGCCGGCCGGCCCGATGCCCCGCACCTTCATCGCGCGGAAGAGGGTGGTGTCGATTTGCTGGGCGTGCGCGGGCGGTGTACTCAGCGCGCCAATCGCGACAAACATCGCGGCGACGAGCAGGAGAAAAGGTCTTTGGAGCGGCATGGAGGAAGCGAGCAACGTTCTTGGATTGATGGCACTCGTGTCGGGGTAATAGACGTGCCTAAGTGTACGATTGCTGATCGGTTGCGACAACGACCGGCGTCCGGGGATTTCGTTAGTTTCAGCGAGCCGATGATTCAATTTGCCACGGCCCGCAGTTTAGAGGTGAAACAATGGAGAAGCTTGTCCTCGTTGCGCTGGCCGCCCTCTCGTTGCCCACCGTCGTCCTAGGGCAAGACGCAGTCGACCGGGTGGCGGTTGGAGATTCGAGTCTGAAGACTGAGGTCAGACCGCTGACACGCGCAATCTACGAGCAGTCGGCCGAGTGGATTTTCGGACTGACGCGGTCGAACGTGCTTGGGGTTGACGGCGCCGGAGCAACAGAGGTCCGAGCGGCCCGGGTCGACGACGACTTCAACCGAATCCTCGCAACCACTTGGACGTCGGAGGGCAAGTACAGCGCCGAGTACTTCCTCGCCGACGAGCTGCCGATCTTCGTCTACGAGGCTTTTGAGTACTTCCAAGAAGCGGCACCGAAGGACGCGTGGCGATCGTTCAAGGGGCTGGCCGGGTGGGAACGCCGCAGCTACGTTGACGGCGGTGTGGTTGGTTACTCTGAGATGACTGGGGTTGGGGCGACAACCCCTACGGGTACGGAATTAGTCGCTGCATCAGGGAGACTGCTAGCGCTCGTGAACCCATCGGGCGCGTCGGGACGATCTGAACTCCGGCAGCTGCAACTCTCCATCGCGGTCGAGTCGCAAATCGACAGCCTCTTCTCGGACTTCGACTCGCCTGACACGCCTGGCTATGCAGTGGGCATCATTCGCGATGGCCGCCTGGTCTTTTCGCGAGGCTACGGCGCTGCGAACCTCGACTACGGGATTCCCCTTTCGGGCACATCGGTCTTCAACGTTGCGTCCCTTTCGAAGCAGTTCACGGCGGCAGCGCTGGGAATACTAATCGTTGACGGCAAGGTTCGCCTAGACGACCCTGTCATAGATCACATCCCGGAGTTCCCGGATCGGTTCGGGGCCGTCCGAGTCGAGCACCTTGTCTACATGACGAGCGGGATTCCGGAGTACTATCGGCAGCAGCGGCCTGGCGGGCGAAGCTGGGGCGGCGACTACTTCACGGTGGAAGATGCAATCGCTGCATCGCTGGCGCAACCGTCGCTCGATTTCGAGCCCGGCTCTGCATGGGCGTATAGCAACATCAACTACATGTTGATCTCGGAGATCGTCGCGCGCGTCAGCGGTATCTCATTCGCGGCGTTCGCCCGGCAGGAGATCTTTGCCCCCCTCGGGATGTCGTCGACGCATTTCAATGATGACGTGTCAGTCGTTGTCCCCAACAGGGTCGTCGGGTACAACTATCGGGATGGTGGTGGCTTCCACCGGCACCCACGCACGTCCCCGCATTACGGCGGCAGCGGACTGCTCACGACGGTCGAGGACCTTGCCCGATGGGATCGCACGTTCGAAGACCATTCCCTGCGGGGCCAAGAGTTGACGCAACTCCTCCTCAGCACAAGACACTTCGACCACGACAAAGTGAATGACGCTTTTGGTCTCGTTTGGGGAGAGTACAATGGCCGTCGCACGCTGTGGTACGAAGGCGGAGACACTGGATTCAGTAGCTTCATGGTTCGGCTCCCCGACGAGTCACTGACCGTGATCGTCCTCTCGAACATTGGTACTGGTCGGGCCGCACACAGAGCGAGGGCTGTACTCGATCTCATCTTTGGTTGACTACCAACATCGGCGCTGCGAATCCCGCCGTAGAATCAACCCCGAGCTAACCGGCTCCGCCAGGTCTCAGCGAACAACCACCACCTTACCAGTCTCGACATGCCGTTCCGTGAGTCCGTCGATCACGAGCCGCAAGAAATAGGTACCTGACGGTACGGGTACCCCGGCGGCGTCTCTTCCGTCCCACGAGATACGTGTGACCCCGGGCTGGTTGCGTGCCTCACCCACACGCGCCACACGGCGGCCTACAACGTCGTATACCTCAAGCGAAACCTTCGCGGCCTCAGCCAGATCCACCGTCAAAACGGTCTGAGCCGAAAACGGATTCGGGAAGGGCGCGCGCAGCTCGGCGCGGCGGCTCGGATGCGTATCGTCCGCGGACAGCGGATTAAGCGGTGGCAGCTCGTACAGGTACACCGCGCCGACACCAGCCTCGACATCGCGGTCTACGTTCGGTGCTCCGACAATCACCCAGTCGTCGTCTAACGCCACGCTGCTGGCGAACGCGTCCCCCAGCGAACGATCGCTCGCCGTGAGTTTAGTCTCCTGAGACCAGTTCGCGCTGTCGTACTGGAATACGTAAGCTGAACCCGCATTGGTCGCACCATCGTCGTCGGCGGCTGCACCGATGACAACTCGGTCGCCCTCGATCGCGACAGTATTACCGAAGACCATCGCAGGCGCGGTGTCGCTCGGCAAAAGCTTCGCCTCCTGGATCCACGAGGAACCGTTATGGCGGAAGATGTAGGCCGCCCCCGCTCCGACGCCAATCCCGCTAATGGAACCACTGGCACCGATGACCGCAACACTCTCGTCCATCGCAACATCAGAACCAAACAGGTCACGTGGTGCCCCGTCGTCAGCAACGAGTTTTGCTTCTTCAATCCATGCCGACCCATCGTAGTGGAAGACGTATGCAGCCCCGGCTCCGGCGCCGAGATCTCCATCAAACCGGGCTCCTACAATCAGTTGGTCCTCTCCCAGGTGGACCCTGCCGCCGAATCGTTGCCCCTCGGATCCATCACTGGCGGTCAACTTGGCCGTCTCTGACCAAGCCGTACCATCGTAGCGATACACATACACACCGCCGGTGTAGTTGTCGTCCCACGTCGAGCCGACTACGGCAACGCTATCGCGAATGGCCACTGTCGACCCAAACTGGTCATCTTTTTCCGAATCGCTCGCAGTGAGTCTTGCCTCTTCGACCCATGCAGCACCATCAAACCAGTAGACGTACGCTGCTCCCGCGTCTTCCTTTTCGATACTGAGATCTTCGTACGCTGCGCCGACGATCAAGCGTTCGCCGTTGATGAAGGCGTCCAGGCCGAAGCGATCTGATTCACTTCCACCGCTCGCGGTCAGCTTGCCTTCCTCGATCCAGGCCGAGCCATCGCGACGATAAACGTAGGCCGCGCCGGCGTCGTCAGCGAGCTGATCATCTGATTGAGCGCCAACAACAATTCTATCACCTCCGGCGGACACTGCCCAGCCGAAACGATCGTCTTCGTTGCCATCCGAGGCGACGAGTTTTGTCTCAGACACTTGAGCCGAGGCGACCATGGCGTACGATGCCTGCGACACAATCGATATCGCGAGTGCGACTCTGAACAACATGCTCTGGTTGGATTTGGGTATTTGCAGGCCTGTGAAGAGGGGCAGGTGGGTGAACTGAGCTCCAATAGACCCTCGCACTGGGCTATGCAGAAAACGGTGGTGCAATGTGTCACCGTGGTATCACGAAAGCCGGGCGAATAGACTGTCAGCGGAAGACTGCGGTCCCTATCAAGGCCTCGTTCTGACAGCGTCGCGCTGACAATTCCGATTGAAGCGATCACGTCAATCGGTCCGCTTGAGTCATTTTGTGGCCGCGCTTCTCAATCGGGTACCCCTGTACCCTACCGCCCCCGTTCAGCGAGGAAGTCCCCTCCCCGACCCTTGACCTCTTCGTCCCAGCGAAGCATCCAGTCGGGCCCGTTGACCTCGAGAGCTTCCCAATCCACATCCATGACCTTCAAGTCCTCCGCAACCATCCAGTCGGGGAGTACCGCACGATCTATATCGTTGCGTGTCGGGATGCGATGGAACCGATTGGCCTGATCAATAGCCGCCGTGTCAGACGTGACAAACTCGTAGTACAACTTCGCGGCCTCGAGCTGCGGAGCGTTAGCGACGATCGCGATACCATCGGTCAGAACGGGCGTTCCCGACTCCGGATAGACATACCCGAACGGGTACTTGTCCGACTGAAGGTGGATGTCCGGCAGGTTCCACAGCGTGACATCTCCTTCGCCACGTGCGAGACGCAGGTAAAGCTGCGTTGGATCAGCGGTGTACGTCTTGACGTTTTCGTCGAGGCGGGCGAGCCAGGCAAATCCGTCTTCGGGTGTCGGCTGCCGCAGGATCAGCGCACCGTAGATCGTGCGCATGGTGCTTGAAGCAAGCGGGTACCGGATCAGGATCCGATCTTTCCATCTTTCGTCGAGCAACTCGTCCCAGTCGCGCGGCACTTCATCGGGGTCAAGGGACTCAGTGTTGTACGCGATGACTTCGGGAGTCAGGTAGGTGCCATACCAGCGGTCTTGACTGTCACGGGCGGTCTCATCAACGACGTCGGCCCACGTCGGGCGGTACGGCGCGAGGAGTCCATCCTCAGCCGCCCGCGCAAACGCTACACTCGAGCCACCCCACCACACACTCGCCTGTGGGTTGGCCGCCTCCGTCCGTATCCGGTCAAACGCATCCTGCCCGCCCATGTCGATCCACTGGACGTCGATAGTCGGGTTGGCAGCTTCGAACGCGTCTTCGTACGCCGAGAGCATCTCTTTGCCGTGGGGCGAGTAGACCACGAGTTTCTCGCGGCCGTCGTCAACACAGCCGGAGAGAATTAGTAGCGTTGCGGTAAGCGCAGAGTGGGAAGCGAGTCTTCGAAGCACGGGAGGACGGTCGAGTGGGGAGGGACTACTCGGAAGTTACGCCGCGGACCGATGGTTCTCACGATGGCACAACGGCTCCTGCCGAATCGACACCGCGTTCGACTAATACCGGACATCGATCACACCGTTCGTCACAGCCAGGTCTGCGGCACCGAAAAGCCCGCGCGCCGTGCCCACAAACGTGCCGACGATGCGATCGTTCGAGAACGTCGTCAGCGTGATCGTGCCCATCTCGATGTTGTACTGCTCGCCGCCGCCCGAGAAGCCGGATCGGACGCGTGCACCGGTGGTGACTGAGCGGGCCGCGAACGGGTACGCGCCAGCCGAAGTTATTTCGAGGAACGTGAATCCGAGACCGCCGCCAGTGGAGTCGGATGTCGTCAGTATGAGGTCGCCCGACGTCAACATCGTCATCGACGTGGCACTGTAGGTCATCGTCCCAACAGTCGCTGTCAGCGTTCCCGTTGTCTGCCGGATGGCGTTGTCACCGTTCGACGAATCGCCGTCACAAGCGCCGAACGCGGCGACTATCGCAATACAGACGGTGATTGCCAATCGCATGGTCTTCAAGGCCTTTGATAGAGAGGCGGAAATCACGTGCACCGGGTGACACCTTCCTCAGGGTCTCTAGGCTTCCGGGTCCAGTTGTGCGTCGCTTACGCGTCAAGTACACGCAGCCGCGCAAATCGCAGGACAAGCTTCTTTCGCCCGTAGTCGTCGAAGTCGACTGTGGCTTTGGCCTGCTGGCCAGTGCCGTCAACGGCCAGAATCTTACCAGATCCGAACTGGTCGTGCTCGACGAGCACGCCGGGGCGCAACTCGCCTTCACCCTCGTCCAGCACTACGCGGCGGCCCGTCGGTTCAGCACGTTTCGGCTGGCCGTCACGCCCGGTGCGTCCAAAGCCGCCACCCGACCCCGTTGATGATCGGGATCCCCGGGATCCAGATGAACCCGGCGGTCGCAGCGAGGCCTTGTAGTAGTCTGGGTCCAGTGTTTCGTACTCAACCCAGTCACCGCCACTCCCAGCGCCACGACCAGATCCACGGCCCGAGCCACCACCGGCACTGCCACGGTTCGCACTGAAACGATCAGACCGACGTTGCATATGCTGCCCCGCTTCGGTGCGCACAACCTCCGCGTCAACCTCATCGAGGAAGCGGCTTGGGATACCGGCCATCTGTTCACCAAAGCGAAACCGGCTGCGCGCCATCGTGAGAAACAGACGCTGCTCCGCGCGCGTGACGCCAACGTAGAAAAGCCGCCGCTCTTCCTCGAGATCTCTTGGGTCGTCGAGCGAACGGGCCAAAGGGAAGAGGCCTTCTTCGAGACCCGTGACAAACACGCACGCGAACTCCAGGCCCTTGGAGGCGTGAAGCGTCATCAGCGTGACGCGGTCTTCGAGGTCGTCTCCGGCGTCGGCGTCAGTGAACAGCGACACCTCCTGCAGGAACTCGCTCAGCCGCACTTCGTCGCCCTGGGAGGCAGCATACTCAGCAATGGCGTTAACCAGTTCCTGAACGTTTTCCCAGCGGACGAGGTTTTCGGTTGAGTGTTCGCGGCGAAACTCACCCAGCAATCCTGAGTCCTTGATCAGGTCGCGCGTGAGTGGGCCGACCGGTTCAGTCTTGGCGCGTTCGGTGAACGACTCGATGAGGTTCACAAATCCGTTGACCGCATTGATGGCACGAGGACCCACGCCGGTCTCGTCGACGCGCCGCAGCGCCTGCCAGAGCGGGATATTCTGAGCGGATGCAAATGCCTCGATTTTCTGCATCGACTTCGCGCCAATCCCGCGTGTCGGATAATTGACAACCCGCCTCAGGCTTGCGATGTCGTTTTCGTTGACGATCAGGCGCAGGTACGCGAGGACGTCTTTGATTTCGCGGCGCTGATAGAACGATATACCGCCGATCACGCGGTACGGTATGCCGCCGCGACGCAGCGCATCTTCGATAGCGCGACTCTGCGAGTTCGTGCGGTACAGGATCGCGAAGTCGCGGTGCCCATATCCGTGGCGCACCTTAAGGTCCCGGATATAGTGCTCGAGCTTGAGGGCTTCGTCTTTTTCGGATATCCCCTCGATGAGGATGACCTCCTCCCCATCGGCGTTCTCGGTCCAGAGCGACTTGTCGAGCTGGTCGCGGTTGTTCTTGATGATCGCGTCGGCGACGCGCAGAATGGTCTTTGTCGAACGGTAGTTCTGCTCAAGGCGGACGACCGTGGCATCCGGATAGTCGCGCTGAAACGATAGGATGTTCGCGATGTCTGCGCCGCGAAACGCGTAGATGCTCTGCGCGTCGTCACCGACCACGCACAGGTTGTGATGTTTGCCGGCGAGTAGTTTGGCGAGGCGGTACTGGGCGTGGTTAGTGTCCTGGTACTCATCGATGTGGATATAGCGCCAGCGGTCCTGGTACTGAGCCAGGACATCTTCGTGTTCCTGGAAGAGCTGCAGTGGCTTCAGGAGCAGGTCGTCGAAGTCCAGCGCGTTGGCTGTGCGAAGCACCTGCTCATAGGGCCCGTAGATCTCGGCGGCTTTGTCCTGCGGCAGCGAGGCTGCAAGTCGGGCGTACTGGGATGGCCCCACCATCTGGTTCTTGGCGCTAGAGATCAGGGACCTGATCATCCGCGGGGAGAACTGCTTGGTGTCGATGCCCTTGTCGTTCATCAGTTCACGGACGACGCGCTCGGAATCATCCGAGTCGTAGATGCTGAAGTCCGACGAGTAGCCGATCTTCTCGGCCTCGCGCCGCATGACGCGGGCGAAGATGGAGTGGAAGGTGCCCATCCAGATACGCGCGCCCGCTTCTTCGGGTACGAGTTTCTGGATCCGCGACTTCATCTCGCGCGCGGCCTTGTTGGTGAAGGTGAGCGCGAGGATCTGATACGGCGCGGATTTCCCGGCGGCGATCAAATACGCGACGCGGTGAGTCAAGACGCGGGTTTTCCCGGAACCAGGCCCGGCGACGATGAGAACGGGGCCATCGGCGGCCGTAACGGCTTCCTGCTGGGCGGGGTTGAGGGCGTCGACGATGGCGGTGGCGGCCTGCTCCCTCTCCTTTTGCTGGTCGTCCGTTCGTTCTTGGGCGTCCGGGAAAAGTGTAAACGTGCGCATCGAATCGGGTTAGCTCGGGGGTCCCAAAGATACGACGTGGCGAGCGTGGATGTTCGACCGACGACCACCTTCGACCCCGCAATTCGTCACGTTGCCGAACTGGTCAGCCGAACACGCATGCGTGGCCGGGATAGTGCATAATGTATACGTGCGACTATCTTGCCGCCGTGTCCCTCCCCGACGCTAATTCGCGAGTACGGTTATGGCGAAGCCATCTAGAAGGTCGGCGATCCAGCGCGTGTTACTAATCGCGCTATCGTGGAGTCTGATCGGTACGCTACTCTTCGTTTATGCCCATTCGTTTCTCGCAGCGATTACCGCCGGCAACATCCCTGACTACTATCATCCGTTGACAACGTGGATGGGATTTGCGCTGTCGTCGTTCGCCGGAGGCCTGGTCTTCGGATATGTCCTGGTGAAGCAGTCGCGAACCGCGCGTCGGAGGTCCTTCGGCCGAGAGATTCTTGTTACCACCTGCTGGTTTATTGGGGTATATGTGACGTCGATCGTTGTCCCTACCGTTCTGGCCACACTTTCACTTGGGGAGGAACGATCGCTCGCCGCGATAGGCCGGAACCTGCTCGCAACGATGAACGGCGCAACGTTCGTCTCAATTCTCGTTTGGGCCATTGTACTCGGCCTGACGCAGTTCGTGTTGCAGATAAACACAAAACTCGGCCAGGGCGTGCTATGGAATTTCATCACCGGGAAGTACTTCCATCCGCGAGAGGAGAATCGCATCTTTATGTTCCTCGACCTGAACGATTCAACTACCATCGCGGAGAAGATTGGACACCGTAGGTTCTTTGACCTCCTCTCCATGTTTATGGCAGATGTCGCTGAGCCAATCCTGGAGAACAACGGAAGGATCTACTCTTACGTTGGCGACGAAGTCATCGTCTACTGGTCCCCTGGAGACCGCCAACAGAATACCGATCCGTACAGGTGCTTCTTTGCGATATCCGATCGCATCAAACGCGAGGCAGAGAAGTACACGGACGCGTTCGATCTCGTCCCTGACTTTAAGGCTGCCATTCATGCAGGGAGTGTCACAATTGGGGAGATGGGCCTAGTCAAAAAGGACATTGTGTTTTCGGGCGACACCCTCAACACGACATCCCGCATTCTCTCAGAGTGCCGATCAACGGGTTTCGCGTTGTTGACTTCCGCTCAAACTGTGGAACGCTCAGAGTGCGCGGCGGCGTTCAACACGTCGACACTTGACCTACTCACTCTCAGAGGCAAACAGAAGCCGATACAGCTTGTCGGTGTTGAGCGACGTTCGGAGTCACACAGGGTTGAAGCATCGCCACCGAAGGACTGATCTACGGACCAGGGACGGCGATCAGGTGAGGCGCAAGCGGGCAACAGGTCGTGACTTCGCCGAATACTGGCCCAATCTGCCCGATATGCAGGATTCGACACTCCGCATCCGAAACATTTCTACATTGTTAGGTGCCGCGCATGACTGCGCCGGTCGCCCGATGTCGACCCTCGAGACTCAAACAAGCTGACTTATGAAAGCTGTAATCGCCAACACCCAGTCCGATCGTCTCCTATTTCCCCAGACAACGATTTGGCTGCTGCTTGTTAGCGCCGCCACGCTGCTAACGCCCCCCGCCACCGCGCAGACCTTCGGCGGCTCGGTCGCTGTGAGTGCTAACGACATCGTCGTGGGCGAATTGGGAAACCGCAATTTCCCAGGAAGTGCCTACGTCTACCGCAAGGGTGCCAACGGGGAGTGGACTGAGGCTGGTCAATTGAGTGACCCGAGTGGCCTCCAAAGCGCCGACGGTTTCGGCCGCGTGCTGGCCACCAATGGCGAGACTCTACTCATTGGCGCGCCGACCGCTCGAGGCGTCGGCGTGGTGTACGTCTTTGCGAAGGACGCGGCGGGCGGTTGGGTCGAGACGGCGAGGCTTTCCCCCGGAGATCTGTACGAGGGCGAGGAGTTCGGTACCGCAGTGTCCGTCGACGGCGACGTGATGGCGGTCTCGTCGAATGGCGGCGAAGACCAATCAGGCGCCGTATACATCTTTCGGCGCGAAGGCACGGCATGGATGCAGGGCGCGAAACTGTATGGCAGTGATTCGGCCGTGAACGACTCGGTGCAGACCGACCGGTTTGGTGCGTCACTAGGTATTGAAGGCAATTCCCTGGTCGTCGGCGCGCCAACCCACAACGAGCGCGCGGGGGCCGCGTACGTATTCCATTTTGACACTGCTTCAGCCACGTGGGAGGAAGTCACAAAACTTGAACCGGGCGGTGACGCAACACGTGCATCCTTTGGCCAGGCCGTCGGCATTAGCGATGGCCTCATTCTTGCCGCGGCACCGGGCTACGCCAACAGAGCGGGCGCCATATTCACTTACGAGCTCGATGGTGAATCGAACGAATGGGAGCCGCGCTCCCAACTTGCGTCGTTCGACTCGCAGCGCAACGCCGGGTTCGGTTCTTCTTTCACGGTCGATGGCAACCACCTCTGGGTCGGTGCCCCCGGTAACGGCCGCGGTATGGGTGCACTCTACCGCATCACTCGGGACGGTGAAGGCAACTGGTCAGATGCCACCAAGTTGTCGAGCAGCGAGCTTAACGAGCGCGGTGCATTCGGCTCGGCGTTCGCCGTTCACGGCAACGTTGCCGTCGTCGGAGCCCCGCGGGTTGACCGAGGAGCCGGCGCCGCTGTGATTCTTGAGCGAGACGGCATGTCCGCTATGTGGGAAGAGAAAGCCGTTGTCAAAAACGAAACGCGGAACTTCGCAGCCATGACGGGCACAGAAGTACCGTGTACGGATGACAAGGTCGAAGCGTTTGAGTGCAGCAACGTAGACGTCGCCTCATTCCTGCCAATCAAAGAAATCGGCGGCAGCCGCGGTGCCATGGTCAACGACATCTGGGGCTGGACCGACCCTGTTACCGATAGAGAATACGCGCTGGTCGGGCGCTCAGATGGAACATCGTTCGTAGATGTGACCGATCCCCTGAATCCGATCTACATCGGTAACCTGCCCAAAACTGAAGGCTCGCCGAGCGCCGCCTGGCGCGACATAAAGGTCTACAAAGACCACGCGTACATCGTCGCTGACGCCTCCGACAAACACGGCATGCAGGTCTTCGACCTGACGCAACTGCGCGACACGCAGGGTGCGCCTTTCGTCTACGAACCAACGGCCTTCTACGACAAGATCCACTCGTCGCACAACATCGTCATAAACGAGGACACCGGATACGCCTACTCTGTTGGCAGCAGTTCCGGCGGCGAGACCTGCGGCGGTGGCCTCCACATGATCAACATCCAGGATCCCGCAAATCCGACGTTTGCCGGTTGCTTCGCGGATCCGAACACCGGGCGGGCAGGCACCGGTTACTCACATGACGCCCAGTGCGTCGTGTACGAAGGACCGGATACGGAATACTCCGGCCGGGAAATATGCCTTGGCTCAAACGAGACGGCACTCAGCATCGCCGACGTGACCGACAAAGACAATCCGGTGGCGATTTCGAGCGCCGTGTATCCCAACGTTGCCTACGCGCACCAGGGATGGCTGAGCGAGGACCACCGGTACTTCTACATGAACGACGAGGGTGACGAGCCCAGCGGACTCGTAGAGGGCACCCGCACGCTTGTCTGGGACCTGGAAGACCTGGACGATCCGGTGCTAGCCCACGAGTACATCGCGACGACGACCACAACTGACCACAACCTGTACATCCGGGACGACCTGATGTATCAATCCAACTACGGCAGTGGGTTGCGGATCATCGATATTGCTGATCGTGAGAACCCGATCGAGGTGGGCTACTTCGACACGACGCCGTTTGGTGGCGGCGGGTCGTGGAGTAACTACCCCTACTTCAAGAGTGGTTACATCATCGTTACGAGTATGAGTGAGGGCCTGTTTGTGCTGCGGCACCGGAAGTCTGAGTTGTAGGCCCAAGGTTGTCGAGACGCACCTGATGAATTAGCGCCGTCTCTGGGACGCGTGATCGACCCCGATGAATAGCGAAGTGTCTAGCCTGGTTTGGTCGCAGCTCGGCATTGTCTGCCGAGCGGTGGCACCCAAGCTGGGCGAATTACGCTTTGCTCGGTAGGACGCACCCATCCCAACGCCAATGCAATACCAATCACGACGATTGGGACAGGCGGCACGCCTCTTTTCGCTGCTCATCGCTTCGCTTGCCGCTAACAGCTCAGTCAACGCACAGACCGCCCCGGTTATCTACTCGCAAGGGCTGACCGCACCAATTGGAATCGCGGTGGACGACAACGGTCGCCTGTGGGTCGCCCAACAGGGCAATGGAAACGACAACAGTCAGGTTTCGGTCGTTACGCCCGACGGGCAGGCTCACCCATTCATTCAAGGACTGCCGTCCGCAAGAAACGCCGACAACGAAGTTGTTGGCACAAACCACGTCTACTTTGATGACGACGGAAACCTGATGATCGTCCAGGGCGAGGGCTCCGACAGCCTGTCCGCCGCCGTACTTCTCGTAGACACAACCGGCTTTGTCCCGGGAGCACCTGCTCTCGACGTGACATCCGTACATACAGTCGTCAAGGTTGGCGAGTATGCAAACAGCCAGGGGTACTCGCACACTAACCCGTATACATTGGGTGTCGACGCGACCGGCGATTGGTACATCGTTGACGCCGCGGCGAATGCTGTCTTCAGAAGAACGGCCGCGACCGGGAGCTTCAGCGTATTAACCACGTTTCCTCCAGTATCGAACAACACGGGCATCGGCCCGTCGATGGTACACGCGGTGCCGACCGGCATATCAGTGGACAACGGCCAGCTGCTGGTCGGGTCGCTTACGGGATTCCCATTCGGCAACGGTGCTGCCTCGGTGTACGAAGTCGACTCGGGGGGCAGTCATTCCGTTTTTCGTGGGGGGCTTACGACCATCGTAGATGTCGATGTCGATCCAACAGACGGAGAGCTCGTTGTGCTTCAACACGCTGCGTTTCGGGCCCCGCCGCCATTCACTCCGTTTACTGGAGCGGTGTTCAAGCTGCGCAGTGACGGTGGAACCGACACACTCGCTACTGGACTGCACCGGCCATCGGCGATGCGATTCGCCCCGAATGGGGACCTCTACATCTCGACGGTTACAAACGGACAGGTCCTGAAGCTGGAGGCGACGCCGACGGATGTTGAGTCGTTCGCGCTGCCCGAACGGTCGCTTGCGACTCGCGCGCCGTATCCGAATCCATTTAGAACCGGCGCACGAATCGTGTACCGGATCAACAC
Source organism: Rhodothermales bacterium (assembly GCA_028284545.1). GTDB lineage: Bacteria > Bacteroidota > Rhodothermia > Rhodothermales > JABDKH01 > JANQRN01. The sequence continues at coordinate 13,787 of JANQRN010000180.1, forward strand.
CGCTTCTACAGTTGCGATCAGCGTGTCAGATGCTTTGGGCCGTGAGATACGGCACCTTCGTGATGCCCAGGAAGTCGCCGGCGAGCACGAGATCGTCTGGGACGGAATGAACGACGCCGGTATTCCAGTCGCGCCCGGAGTCTACTTCGTACGGATCTCGACGCCGACTGCAACTGTGGCATCGACGGTGGTCAAGTCTGAGTAGGGAATGCATTTCCGTACGGTGACTCCCTAGACTCAGGCAGGCTCCTTCGGCCAGACACAGACTTCTCGAACGCTCGACCAGACAATTGAGAGAACTTCGCACTGAAATCGAGATCATCGCGCCGCCTGGCGTCGTCTGGACGGTGCTGACGGATCTCGACAACTACGCAGACTGGAACCCGTTCATCACAGCCGCCGAAGGCTATGTGCGCGTCGGCGAACAGCTCTCGGTCCACATCGAGCCGCCGGGTGGCAGGGCGATGACCTTCCGGCCAACGGTGACCGTGGCACGTGAAAATGAAGAATTCCGCTGGCTCGGCAAACTCATTGTTCGTGGACTCTTCGACGGCGAGCACATCTTCGAAATCCATCGCGTGGACGACGCCCGCGTCAAGTTCGTGCAGCGCGAAGTGTTCGGCGGGCTACTACTTCCAGTCCTCTGGAAAAGCCTGCAAGCAAGTACGCGGGCAGGGTTCGAAGCGATGAACACCGAGCTCAAGGAGCGCGCTGAATCGTTCGCCGACTAGCACCGCTCCGCCACAGCCCTACCTCACAACCGTAACGCCCCGGGAGACGACACGACCGTGGGCCTGGAGGCGAACAAAGTACGTTCCGGAGGCAAGGCGGTCTGGCGTCCATTGAAGTCGATGCCACCCAGCACGGTAGTCAGCGTCGGCGAGCATCGCGACCTCACGACCAAGGACGTCGTAGACCTTGAGCGTCACCCGACCAGGCTCGGGTACAGCGATGTCGAGGTTCAGGGGAGAATTTGGCGGCGTCGGGTTCGGATAAGGCGCGGCCAGCATCAAGCGGTCAGGAAGGTCTGGGCCGTCGCCCTTGTCGTTTGACACGACGATCGTTGTGGTGATGTCTGGCGCTGTTTTGAACGGCTCGATGTTGCCCGTGCCGTCGCGCGCGATGCTAAAGAAAGCGTAGGTCGCCCCGTCCTCCCCTACGAAGACTGACTCGGTCGCGTAGGAGCCACTGATCCACTTCAGGAATGGCCCATCATTGATCGAGAGATACACGTCGACACCTCGGATACCACTCCCGTCGTCCTGTCCGCCCCAACGCACCGTCAGCAGACTATCCGAATTGGCGCGCACTATTTCGGTGACGCGACTGCTCGGCGGCGCCGTGTCTATCGTGTTGCTCCATAAAGGCGTGTCGATGGGCTCGTTGAGATCGAAGATGATGCGCGCCTCATTTCGCACCTCTGTCCCACTTGGCAGGTTCGGCAACAAATCGATAGTGAAGGCCACACTCCCCTCCCCTTCAGGGGACGTCTCGTTCGGAGGCAGAAATCCATCGAGCGGATCAAACGGCAGGTCACCCGTCGCCAATTCTAGGGTCGTGAACTTCCAGGTGACGATACCGGTTGCTTCAACCAGTCCGGCCGTGATGAGCACCTCGAAGCGATTGTCTGCCAGCGGGACGCGCGTGGAAAACGCCTTTCGACCCGGCGGCACCGAGATACGCTGATCACCAAACGTAAAATCACCCAACTCGAACGTCGACAGATCAAAGACGCGCACGTCGAGCGTATCGCGAATCAGTACCTCCTGCGCGGGTGCTGTGGCGTCGGGCATGTTCTCAAAACGGATGAGGTACGGCATGCGCTGGTCGGGCCGGATGTATCGTTCAGTCCCGGATCCGGGCAGTCCGAGTTTGTCGTTTGGGTCCGCTGACGTGAGCACTTCGACCTCAACGGGCTCGCTGGTCGGTGGCGGATCATCCTTGGCGATCTCCTTGGAGTAGTCGCGCAGCGGACCGTCGAACGAGTCATCATAGTCCTGCTCGGACCACTCCCATGGTCGACCGCCTTTGCTGATACCATTGAGGCGGTGCGTCGCATTTCGCACGTCGGTTTCGTTCGGGTCTGTCGAGAAGAACCCGTCATCCAGGCCAATCGGAAAGACTTCCGTCACCTTAGACCCGCCGGTCCAATTATCTACCGTGTAATATTTCCCATTCGGGGTCTTGACGACGTTCAAGCTATGAGCATATGACGTCGGTTCGGATGTGTTGTAGCCCTCCCCGAAGAACCGTGAGAACGATTCTCCAGGAGCAAAAATGAAGTTCTCGCTCGTCGTCAACGTACCAAGCGTCCCGACCTCACGAATGTCGTAACCTGGCGGAAGCACCCCGCGGCCCGTCGTCTCCTGATACATGTTCTCAGCGGCAGCGTAGCAGGAATTGTCTGACCAACCATCAGGGGTGAACTTGGTAAAGGGATCGAACCCTTCGTGGGGCTGCCGCTCCACGAGCACTTCGAGTACGTCGTTCATTACCGCCGCATCGTCGCCGAAGACATCCTGAGGGGTCTCCAGACTGTACTCCCTTCCGAGTGTCCTTGAATCGCGGATCGGCTTATCACTCCGTAACAATATTTGGCCCTCGAGCTCAACAACATTGTACTGGGCTCGGGCGGGTGCCGCCAGAAGTAGTCCCAAGGCCACCAGAAGTGTTGCGTGAAAGAGGCGGCCGCGAGATAGAACCGGAAGCAACCGTTCTGATCGCGAGTGTTTGGATTGTGAAGTCGTCGACATGAATGAAGCGTATGACATGCGAGTGAATAGCCGGGAGTTCGTCGTCATCAACACCTAGCGCGTGTAGATCCAGGACCCAAGAAGGGACAGGGTCTGCGGCGTCAGAATGCGGGCGCGGACCTCTATGTTGCGGACCTCCCCCGCGGAGAGGACCAGTGGCGGGAGGTAGATCACCTGGGTCGGGTCAGCGGAGTCGGCAAGCGCAAACGCCTGCAGTTCCTGCCACGATAGATCTCTGCCGTCCTCCACGCGGAACAGTCCGGGATCGATGGTCCACTCCGCGTCAGCAGGAAGACCATAGATGGCCGGGGTCCCATGGACATCAACGTTTCCCCGGTTGTGAACGGTGACCGTATACGTGCGCTCACGCGTTCTCGGTACCCGCGGCGGTGCATTTACCTGGACGAACACCTCGGGAAAGCTCGCATCCTCCAGTTCCAGTGCCGCGATCAACGTGGCCGATGAGCCGTCGCCATTCTCGACGACGAGATCGCGAACACCCGTTGCCAGACCCTCGACACGGAACACGGATCGCAATCGCGTCCCGTCTTCACTTACCGATGTCCCAAGTGCCGCAAGACGCGCGCCGCCGCCTTCTGCGAGGTAAACCATCGCGTCTTCGGTGAATCCCTGGCCGGCGATAGTGACCGTGGTCGTCCCCGCATTGCCCGCCCTTGAAGGCGCAGAAGCGAAGACGGAGAACGCTCCGATACCTGGTCCGTTGGCGATCCGAACGCTGGCGGTGTTGGACGGATTATTCAAACCATCGCCGTCCACCGAGAAGCTGACGAACTCGTCATTCTCGGCCACATCGTCTCCGACCGGGAAGACGGTGACGATCACCGAGTCGGTTCCCGCCGACACCTCGAGTGCGCCGCCAATGATGTCCAGCGAGTAATCGCTGAAGCGCGTTGCGTTACCGCCGAGGTTGTATGTCAGGGTGAGGTCTTCACGGGGCGGCCGATTGAGCCGAACCAGGAAGAGACCGGGCGTCCCGTCGGCCTCAGACGCTACTCCCTCAGGTGCTGATACATACGCCTCCAGCGGCGGCTCGTCGACTGTGATGCCCGAGCGAGCTTCTCCACCCCGCGGATCAGTTACAACCACTTCGTAGTCACCTACCGCATCATACCCGGTGAAGTCAACCACAACCTGAACCTCGCCAGGCGAAATCGACACCAGTCTCGCCGGCACACTGGCTGCTCCGGCCGGATCAAAGCAACCGGCGCACACAAGGTTCACGCTGAGATCTGGTGCAAATCCGGTCCCGGTGAGCGTGAGGCCAACGGCCTCGCCCGCCTGAAAGCGGGTGGGCTGCACGGCGAGCGCGCCTGAAACCGTAGGAATACCTGCCGCCGCAGTCAACACGAACAGGGTGTCTTCCTGCACGGACGGATACAGCGACAGATTCTGTGCTTCCACCGTCAACTCCGTCAAGTCTCGGAAGCCACCATATATCGAGTCGGCGGCTATGATCTCGAAGGTTGACCCGGGCGTCGGTACGTAGCCGTCTTCCAGAAGTATCAGCAGCTTGCCATCGAGTCCGACCGAATCCCTAACGCTGAAGCGGTCGTAGCTCGTCGTATCTGACCCGGTCAAGCGAATGCGAATGTCGCCTTCCGGGTGCATGATCAGCCCGCCGCGCCAATCCGTCAGGGCGGGATCGCTGGCTACGGTGCCTGCGAGTGAAGGACCAAAGGCACCCGGCAAATCGGGCGCGTAGCCGCGAGGCTCTATCGTACCGTTGAGCGCAACTTCGCCGCGAAGCGTAGTCGTTATGCCAAGTGAAAAGGCGCCCTCTCCCGTTCGCAGAAACGTCGCGCCATCGCCGTTCAGAAAATGGCCGACGCCAGAGAACCCGTTCAGTCCACCAGCCCCCGTCACGGTGAGCGTACTCGTGTTCTCAAACAGCCCTCCGTTGTACACATAGAAGAGGCCGCCATCGGTCCATTCTACGTGGCCATCGTTGCGGAGCACCGCGTCTGCACCGCGCACTCCGCGACTACCGGTACTCCCTGCCAGATGCATCAGTCCCTCGTTCACAAGCGTGCCCTCTTCCAGGTATCCGCTCGTCCAGGCAAAGCCGGTGCCGCTGAAGTCGAGACGCGCTCCAGCAGCGGCGGTCATTGCTCCACCAAAGGCCGTTGTTCCTTCGGCTGTTCCCTCTAGCGGGCCAACGACCGTTAGCCCGACAGACATGTTGAGGGCGGCCCCACTCGATACGTCAAGCGAAGCGCTTTCGTGGCGACTGGCGTTTGTCACGTTCAGCACGCCCTCAAGCACTTCCCAGCGACCGCGATTGACTACGGTAAGTGAACCGTTAATCCGCGCCGTCTCTTCGCCGGTTTTCTGGAGCAACGCTCCGACCTCGTTGACGAAAGTGCCAGCTCCCGTGGAGCTGTTCATGGTTCCGGAACCCGTGATGAGCAAAGTCGCCTCGTTGTTGAAGGACCCGCCGAGATAAACGTAGAACAGCCCCGCGTCGTCCCACGTGAGCAGTCCCCGGTTGACGAGGCGTGCGCTTTCACCGCGAACTCCCCGGCTACCAGAGTTGCCGGTCAACCGGATGCCGCCTTCGTTGACAAGCACCCCTTCCTCCAGGTAGGCGGACTTCCAGTCGAGGCCCTGCTCATCAATGCGCAATGTGGCAGTTGCGCCGTTAGCAACAGCTAACCGAGCGTTCAGCTGCAGCAGCCCCTGCGGTGCGCCGAAGAGTGTGTCGACGATCGTTACCGGACTACTCAGCAGGAGTGAGGCGCCTGCGTCTACATCCAGCGTCGCGTTCTCATGCCGGGTTGGGTTCGTGACTGTCAGCTCACCCCCCTGTACGTCCCAGCTCCCGCGGTTCACGATCGTCAAAGCGCCGGCCACCGAGGCGCTCGCATCGCCGGTTTTCTCGAACAAGGCCCCGGCTTCGTTGATGAAAGTGCCTGGGCCTGTAGAACTGGAGATCCGCCCCGTTCCCGTGATGCGCAACGTGGACTCGTTGGTGAAGGTGCCGTCGAAATAGACGTACCACAGGCCGCCGTCATCCCAGATCATCTGCCCCCGGTTCACCATACTCGCGGTTTCACCCCGAATGCCGCGGCTACCGGATGTACCCGTGAGCCGAATCAATCCATCGTTGATTAGCGCGCCCGACTCCAGGTAGCCACTCACCCAATTCAGACCCGTGCCGCCCACGTTTAGCGTAGCGGTTGGATCGGTCGCAAGCTGCGCTTGAAGTAGCAGCGCACCGGTGGCCGTTGCGGTGATCTGGCCAGCCAAGGTCACGTTTGACCGCAGGTCCAGCGTCGCGCCGTCGGCTACCGTGAGGGTGGCATTCTCATGCCGAGTTGGGTTCGTGACTGTCAGCTCACCGCCCTGCACATCCCAGCTCCCGCGGTTCACGATCGTTAAGGAGCCAGCCACCGATGCAGTCGCATCACCGGTCTTCTCGAACGAGGCCCCGGCTTCGTTGATGAAAGTGCCTGGGCCTGTAGAACTGGAGATCCTCCCCGTGCCCGTGATACGAAACGTAGACTCGTTGGTGAAGGTGGCGTCGAAATAGACGTACCACAGTCCGCCGTCATCCCAGATCATCTGGCCGCGGTTCACCATACTCGCAGTTTCACCCCGAATGCCGCGGCTGCCGGATGTACCCGTGAGCCGAATCAATCCGTCGTTTATTAGCGCGCCCGACTCCAGGTAGCCACTCACCCAATTCAGACCCGTGCCACCCACGTTTAGCGTAGCGGTTGGATCGGTCGCAAGCTGCGCTTGAAGTAGCAGCGCGCCGGTGGCCGTTGCGTTGATCTGTCCAGCCAGCGTCACGTTTGCCCGCAGGTCCAGCGTCGCGCCGTCGGCTACGGTGAGGGTAGCATTCTCATGCCGGGTTGGGTTCGTGACGGTCAGTTCACCCCCCTGTACGTCCCAGCTCCCGCGGTTCACGATCGTCAGGGCGCCGGCCACCGATGCGCTCGCATCACCGGTCTTCTCGAACGAGGCCCCTGCTTCGTTGACAAAAGTGCCTGGGCCCGTAGAACTGGCGATCCTCCCCGTGCCCGTGATACGAAACGTAGACTCGTTGGTGAAGGTGGCGTCGAGATAGACGTACCACAGTCCGCCGTCATCCCAGATCATCTGGCCGCGGTTCACCATACTCGCAGTTTCGCCGCGAACACCGCGGCTGCCGGAGGTGCCGGTCAGACTTACCAGGCCCTCGTTAATGAGCGCTCCAGCCTCGAGGTATCCACTTACCCAATGGATGATGCCTCCGTCGACAACCCGACTCGTGTCAGACAGCGCCAACGAACCGTTCAGCTCTAGAGTTTGTGCACCTGAGGCGCTGCCAAGGAAGATGGAGCGCGCGGTGATCCCGGCACCGGTTACGGTGTAGGTCCCTCCCGCCGTCAGGCAGGCATCGTCTGCGGCGTCTGGAACGCCGTTCGACCAATTGGCTGGTTCGTTCCATGCTCCCCCGCTGGTGTTTGTCCAGTTGGTAGTACAAGTCTGGGCCCTGGCAATTTGGGCCACGACGAGGGAAAGCGCGAGGAAAAGGACCGTGCGTATACACGCGTAGCAACGAACGCCGCGAGGTGAGGGCAGCATATTCTGCATCAAGGAATCCGGTTCAGGAAGACTGTGGACGCCAGCCGAGTACTGGCAACACACACAATACCGAAATCCTGACGGGAACTGGGTCATCCCGTTGGCGATCAACGGGCTACGCGATCAATACCGCCGAAAATACCGCCCGAAGAGATCCTCGGTTTGCCAGTCGTCGACGGCGAGGACGATGTCGGCGAAAGCCTGAAAGGGAATGGTGATGTTCCCGTTGAACAACGCCACGAAAACACCCCCGTCAGCACGCACCGACAGTAGGCTGTTCGAGCCCTCCAGCGAGCCGCTGTGGTTGAATCCGAAAGCGTCGATGACCCAACCAGCGCCATAGACGCCTGCCCCACTCTGGTCACTCGTCATATAGCTATGCATCGCGCTCGATACCAGTCCCGACGGATGCGAGGGATCCGACATCGCGACCCCGAAGCGCGCGAGGTCTACTGCGGATGCGATCCACGCACCGCTGGAGGCCGTCATCGCGAGGTTAAACCTGCCGCCGTACTGATCGGGTAGCATGCCGGGGACATTGTCGAAGATCGACGGACTTGTTCCGCCGAACTGGTAGAACACCTCTTCGGGATGTCGATCATCCCGCAGCGTCCGCCCAACCTGCATTCTCGATACACCAGTTGGCGCGAGCACCGCATCCTGCACGTGCGTCTCGTAGGGCGACCCGGTGACTGCTTCGATCACCTCACCCAACATGACGTAGTTGACGTTATTGTACGTGTACCGCTCGCCCGGTGAAAATGCCAGCTCCTGTCGAAAGACCCAGTGCGCGAACTCCTGCCGACTCGGCGGACTGGCGACGCCACGATCTGAGGCGACCTGGCGCAACATCCATAGCGGATTAGGGCCGACGTTTCGATCCCAACCCGATTTGTGTTCAAGTAGCAGCCGTATCGTGATATCTACCGCGCGCGCATCAGTCAGACCTTCCGCCGGGATCAGGTCGGGCACCACGTCGAGTAGTCTATCGTCGAGAGAAAGCAGTCCGGCATCCACGAGCTGCAGTATGGCAACTGCAGTCAGTGGCTTACTTATGCTTGCGATGCGAAAGAGGCTAGTCGGCTGAACCTCCACCGCGGTATTGTCGTCGATCACTCCATATCCGCGTGCCATCACGAGGCGACCGTCTCGCGCGAACGCCACACTCATGCCCGTCGGCTTCCGAAGTTTTCCCGTCGGCGTGATCGTATCCAGGAGACGCAGCATCTCTACGTCCAACTCCGGTCGACCAACTCCGGAAACGGGGACCACTTTGAGTACGATGCTCGCGACAGCGCTGTCGCTCTCCGCGACGATGTTCGCTAAACCCTGGCCACGCGTCGTCACAGTCCCGGCGG
>JANQRN010000083.1 GCA_028284545.1 Rhodothermales bacterium
CGGCACCGCGCCTGCCCCAGCTGCGGGTACTATCGCGGGCGCCAGGTGACCGAGGCCCGCGAACTCGACTAAGTCTGCCCGCATGTCAATTCGCGTTGCAGTAGACGCCGTTGGTGGAGACGACGCCCCTGACGTCGTTGTCGATGGCTCGATCGCCGCGGCCGCGCGCGAGGGAGTCGAGGTCGTGCTCGTTGGTCCCAAGCTGACAGTAGAGCGGTCGCTTGCCCGACACGCCGACGACCTCTCGGCAATCACCGTCGTTGACGCTCCAGACGTCATTGGGATGACCGAATCCCCGTCGTCAGCCCTTCGAAAGAAGCAGCGCTCGTCGCTGCACGTCGGCGCTACGCTACTCAGCACGGGCAAGGTTGACGCCTTCGCGAGCGCGGGTAACACCGGCGCCGTAATGGCCATCGGCTACCACGTGCTGGGTCGCATCGAGGGCATTTCTCGCCCGTCCGTGATGGGTCTCTTTCCCTCGGTCAAGGGCAGCGTCGTGGTTCTCGACGTAGGCACCAACGTGGACTGTAAGCCGGAGCACCTCCACCAGTTTGCGGTGATGGGCGCAACGTACGCGAAATTGATCCTGGGCGTTGAAAAACCGTCTGTGGGCCTTCTGAACGTCGGCGAAGAGCCCGGTAAGGGTAATGCGCTCACCAAGGAGGCCTTCTCATTGCTCGGCGGTGACGCTTCGCTCAATTTCATCGGAAACATCGAAGGTCGCGACGTACTCAGCCACGCTGCAGACGTCGTAGTGTGTGACGGTTTTGTTGGAAACGTCATCCTGAAGCTGGGCGAGAGTGTTGCCTCGGCCTTGCCGCGGATGATTCAGGCTGAGATGGCCCGCCTGCAGCTGGATGAGTCCAGCCAGCAGGTCGTCGGACGAGTACTCGGCGGTGTCAAACAAAACTTTGACTACGAGCAGCGAGGTGGCGCCCCGTTGCTTGGCATCAAGGGCAACGTTGTCATTGGCCACGGCGGTTCGACGGCCGTCGCCATCGAGAACATGATTCTTTCCGCTGCAAGACTCGCTCAGCAGGACGTTCCGGGAGCACTTGCAAACGCGTTCGCTGAAGCGCAAAGCGCCTGAGGAAGGCCAAGAGCATGACGGGAATCACCGCCGCGATCACGTCTGTCGGGCACTACCTGCCGCCCGATCGCATGACGAACGCCGACCTCGAAAAACTCGTTGACACGAGTGACGAGTGGATCGTTTCGCGCACCGGGATCTCGGAGCGCCGAGTCCTCCGAGACCCCGACAAGGCGACCGCCTATATGGCGACCGAGGCGGCGCGAACGCTCCTCGCAAAGCGGAACATTGATCCGTCGGAGATCGACACGATACTCGTGGCTACCGTCACTCCCGACATGTTCTTCCCATCGACGGCATGTCTGGTTCAGGCCGAGCTCGGTGCGACCAACGCCTGGGGCTTTGATATTTCGGCGGCCTGCAGTGGATTCCTTTTTGCGCTAACGACAGGTGCCAGATTTATCGAGAGCGGACGGTCGAAAAAGGTTCTCGTAATTGGTGCCGACAAGATGAGCACCATCGTTGACTACAGCGATCGCACGACGTGTATACTCTTCGGTGATGGCGCTGCATGTGCACTGCTCGAACCCGATGAAGACGGCTACGGCCTGCGCGACTACATCGAGCACATCGACGGCGAGCAGAAAGATCTGCTCTGCATGAAGGGTGGCGGCAGCCTCAATCCTCCCAGCCACAACACCATCGACGCCGGCCTGCATTTTCTTCACCAGGAAGGACGAGCCGTCTTCAAGTACGCCGTAACCGGGATGGCAGACGTCTCGGCGCGCATAATGGAGCGCAACAACCTCACCGGCGATGATGTGCGATACCTGGTACCGCACCAGGCAAATCTGCGGATCATCGACGCCACGGCGCGCCGAATGGGAATTGGATCCGAGAAAGTGATGCTCAACATCGAGCGATACGGTAATACGACTGCGGCCACGATACCGCTTTGCCTTGTCGACTGGGAGCACGAACTAAGACGCGGAGACAACCTCGTCCTTGCTGCATTTGGTGGCGGATTCACCTGGGGTGCGGCCTGGCTGCGCTGGGCGTATGACGGATCCGTGTACCCGATCCCAGAACACCTGGCCGCGCTATCCGCCAATTCCTGATCTCGACCATGCGAACCGCGTACCTCTTTCCCGGCCAGGGCTCCCAGTATGTAGGGATGGGGCAAGACCTCTACGACCGATTCGATCAAGCCCGCCAGCGGATTGACGAAGCGTGTGAGGTACTCGGCTACGACATCAGGGAAGTGATGTTTGGCTCTGTTGCCGCTGCCGCCAACGATGAATCTGGCGACGGTGACGATTCCAACGATGCCGCCGAGGTCCTGCGCCGGACCAACTATACGCAGCCTGCGCTCTACGTCCACAGCATGGCCGCGTGGGAGGTGCTCAAGTCGAGCGGAGTTGACCCTGCTTGCACCGCCGGCCACTCGCTCGGCGAATACAGCGCCCTTGCCGCAGCCGGAGCCGTGTCGTTTCAGGACGGACTCCGCGTCGTACAGCGCCGCGGCGAACTAATGGCCGGCGCTGATCGCGTAACAAAGGGCGCGATGACGGCAGTTCTAGGCCTTGATGACGACGTCGTCGGCGCGATATGCGACCGCGTGGAACGGGAGACCGGTGGTGTTGTCAGACCCGCGAACTACAACGCTCCTGGACAGATCGTCGTCTCGGGTGAACTTGAGGCAGTAGAGGCGGCCGGGGCACTGGCGGGTGAAGCCGGTGCGCGCAAGGTCGTGCCCCTTCCGGTCGGCGGGGCCTTTCATTCTCCGCTGATGACGTATGCTGCAAAGGGGCTCTCGGAGGCACTCCACGACCTGACACTCACGAAACCGGAGTGCCCGGTCTTCCTGAACGTAACAGCAGAGCCGGTCACGGAGCCCGAGAAAATCCGGGCAATGCTTCTTGAGCAACTCGTGTCCCCGGTCCGCTGGTCACAGTCCGTTACCGCCATGCATGAATCCGGCGTCACTTCGTACGTTGAGGTCGGTGCCGGGAAGGTGTTGAGCGGACTCGTCAAGCGTATTCTTGGCCGGAGGACAGAAACATCCCAGGTCGGCACAGTGGCGGATCTCGTCGGCTAGTTCGCTGCCGGCTTCGTATTGGAGCATCAATTATTAGAATGTGATTCCTATGGGCAAGCTAGCCGGCAAGAATGCGCTCGTCACAGGTGGGACGCGCGGCATTGGTCGCGCAATCGTCAGAGCCCTCGCGGCCGAAGGCGCGAACGTCGCGTTTACCTTTCGATCGTCAACAAGTGACGCCGAATCATTGATGGGCGAGCTGAAGGACGCCGGCACCGGCGCACTCTCGTTCCAGGGTGACGCGGCTGACCCCGAGTCAGCCTCCACGGCCGTATCTGGCGTGGTTGAAGCGTGGGGATCGCTGGACGTGCTGGTGAATAACGCGGGCGTAACTCGTGACGGCTTGCTGCTGCGGATGTCGGACGATGATTGGGACGCTGTATTGAATACCAACCTGAAGAGCATCTACCATTTCTGTAAGGCGGCGTACCGGCCTATGATGAGGCAGCGAGCGGGGCACATCGTCAACCTCTCGTCGGTCGTCGGCGTCATGGGTAACCCCGGGCAGACGAACTACGCAGCATCCAAGGCCGGTATCATCGGGTTTTCAAAGAGCCTCGCGAAAGAACTCGCAGGCAGAAACATTACGGTGAACGTCGTGGCGCCTGGCTACGTACAAACGGATATGACAGCGGCGCTTCCCGATGCCGCAAAAGACGCGATGCTCGGGGCCGTCCCGCTTGGCCGACCGGCGACCACGCGCGATATCGCTTCGGCTGTGACTTTCCTCGCTTCAGAGGATGCGAACTACATTACCGGCCACGTGCTCCACGTTGACGGTGGGCTGGCAATGTAGTCGAGTACTGCCGGGTTCGAGTATCGATTAGTGTTTTTGGAGTTGAACGACGACGATGAGTGAAAAAGAGAAACCTGAATCGACCTCGTACACGGCGGTCGTTGACCTCACCTCGCGCGCGATAGAAACCGAGCGGCGCGAGCGTGGCCTTGCCGATTTCAGGACGGCTGGCGAAGACGCAGAGGAGGTATCAGTCGATGACCTTCCAGACCGCGTGCGCGAATGCGTCGAGTCAGCGGGCTGGACATCGCTGACCCCCGTGCAGCGAAGAGCCATTCCGTTGATGCTTCGTGGCGAGGACCTCATGGTCCAGTCGCAGACTGGAAGCGGTAAGACCGGAGCGTTTCTGCTGCCGCTATTCGAGCAGATTGACCCATCACGGAGGGAGACGCAGGTATTGATTCTCGCACCGACGCGGGAGCTCGCGCGCCAGATCCACGCCGAGTACGATCGAATGCGGCCGCCTGGCGACGATTGGCATGCGGCGTTGGTGTATGGTGGCGTTCGGTACCAGAAACAGCTCGACGACCTCGGGGCCGGTGCCCCCGTCGTAATCGGAACCCCCGGCCGCGTGCTGGATCACCTGGAACGACGCGCGTTTTCGCTCAAGGGCCTCAATACTTTTGTGCTCGACGAAGCGGACGAGATGCTGTCAATGGGCTTCTTCCCTGCGATGATGAAGCTGGCAGAATACCTGCCATCGGAGCGAACGTCTTGCATGTTCAGTGCGACGATTCCCGTCCGCGTACAAGGATTGGCGAGACAGTTTCTGCGCGACCCGGTGTTCGTGCCGCTCAGTTCGGGAAAGGAAGCGGTCGACACGATGGACCACCGGTACTACGTCGTGCCCGCGATGGACAAGGACCGTTCGCTGATCCGACTGATCGAGATGGAAAATCCGGAATCAGCGATCATCTTCACGAACACGCGTCGAGAAGTAGATTACGTCGCGCAGTTTTTGAAGAACTACGGTCACAACGCCGACGGATTGTCTGGAGATTTGTCGCAGGCGCAGCGCGAGGTGGTCATGGGTCAACTTCGGGTCGGCGGCCTTCGATTCCTTGTATCCACAGATGTCGCGGCGCGCGGCATCGACATCAGTGATCTGTCACACGTCTTCATGTACGACGTCCCGCAGGACCCTGAGTACTACATTCACCGATCGGGTCGTACCGCGCGGGCTGGCAAATCCGGCGTCGTTATGGTGCTGGCGACACTCGATACTGAGAGGCCGCTGCAGGCCATGGCCAAGCGCTACGCCGTTGACCTGCACAAGGCCGAATTACCAACGGAGGCTGCTGTGACCGAACGCGTAGGAGAGAGACTCACTGTACTGCTCGAAGATCGGTTCCGCGATCTGAGGAATCTGGAACGAGAGCGGATGAGCCGTTTTGTCGATCTCGCAAAGCAACTTGCCGAGGAAGAGCCCGAGCTGATTGCGATGCTACTGGATCGCCTGTACCACGAACAACTCCACGAGGCACCGGAGGGTGCCGGTGGCGGCGACGAAGACAACCGCGCGGGGGACGAGTCAAAGCCGGCGCGACCAAAAGGTCGGCGACGCGAGCGCGGCAGGGGTGGCCGCGGGGGTGGTAGAAAGCGATGACGGGACTCATTGCCGTCGCCACACACGCGACTATAGTGGGCATGCTGTCACTCGGGTCACCGACCCTTGACGGCGCAATGCTGGACGTCGACGT